>JBGVOA010000561.1:0-3064 GCA_045126095.1 Christensenellales bacterium
GGGGCCGCCAGACGCTGGCAACCTGCGTTCCATGCGGGAAAAACGCAATCTGCTTGCCGTCGATGGTGATCACGCCCGTGGAGCCGCGCACCACCTGGTTGGCAAGGATCAGCTGCATGAGCTTCGTGCTCAGTTCAGGTCCTCCGCCCTTGGTCAGGCAGTCCTTCCAGAGGGTGAACTTGCAGCCCTCTGCCGCGTCTGAGCAGAAAAAGGTGCGGGGGCTCTCCAGGACGCTGCCCTTTTTGCACACCGGGCAGACGCAGCCGTCCACCGGCGTGCCGCGGGAAACCAGGGTCTGGCGACGCTTACGGCGGCGGTCGTCGTCCGGAAATTCCACGGCGGCGCGGTTGTTGCGGGCGTAGTTCACCAGGAAGGTCGAGAACTTGCGGATGGAGTCCATGAACTTCTCCGCGTCCTGCGTGCCGCCGGTGATCTGCTCCAGGGCCAGCTCCCAGCGGCCGGTCATTTCCGGCGAGGCGATCTCCTGGGGCATGATGGCGATCAGCTGCACGCCCTTGTCCGTGGCGATGAGGTTCTTGCCCTTGCGCTGTGCGTAGCCCACCTGGATCAGCCGCTCGATGATGTTGGCGCGTGTGGCGGGTGTGCCGATGCCCATGCCCTTCATCTGCCGGGCCAGCTCCTCGTCCTCGATCTCGCGGCCTGCGTGCTCCATGGCGGCGAGGAGGGATGCGTCGTTGTGCTGGGCGGGGGGCTTCGTCTTGTCCTCCTTGACCTCAGCGCCTGCGACAACGCGCGTATCGCCGGGGTGAAGCGGCGGCAGGGCAACCTCTTCGGTATCGGCGGACTTTTTTTTGCCGCGTCCGGTGGACTTGGGCTTGGGCGGGTCGCCCAGCTCAGCCACGTCGCGCCAGCCGTTCACGATCACGACCTTGCCGTTTGTGCGGAAGAAATGCTCCCTCGCATTGCCGGGGACGGCGGTGATGACCTTCGTGGAGTCGTACTCATGGAAGGGATAGAAGGCGGCCAGCATCCTGCGGGCGATCAGGTCGTAGAGCTGCTTTTCATCCGGCGTGAAGCTCTCCGGGTTAACGCGCTGCGCCGTGGGGATGATGGCGTGGTGGTCGGTGACCTTGGTTTCGTCCACCGTGCGCTTGCTGACGGGGAGCTTTCCGCCAGGCAGTGCAGGCGGCACCAGGGACTGATAGGATGCGGGCAGCAGCTTCATCGTCTGCACGACGCGGGGCACCATGTCCGGCGGAAGATACCGGCTGTCCGTACGGGGATAGGTGATGGCCTTGCGGGTCTCGTAGAGGGATTGGGCGGTTTTCAGCGTCTTGTCCGCCGTGAAGCCCAGGAGGCGGTTCGCATCCCTTTGCAGGCTGGTAAGGTCGTAGAGCTGGGGCGGCGCATCCTTCTTGCGGACGGTTTCGGCGGACTTCACCGTGCCTGTGCGGCCCTTCAGCCCGGCTGCGATGGCCTTCGCATCGGCGATCTTCGGGATGTGCGTGTCCGGATCGAACTTCTCGTCGAACCACACGCCCTTGTAGTCCCCGAAATCCGCAGTGACAGTGGCGTACTCCTCGGGCTTGAACTCCTCGATTTCCTTCCTGCGCTTGACCAGCAGCGCCAGGGTCGGGGTCTGTACGCGGCCGACGGAAAGAAGCGTGTCGTACCGCAAGGTGAAGGCGCGGGAGGCGTTCATGCCCACCAGCCAGTCTGCCTGGGAGCGGCACTGGGCGGAGCGGAACAGACCGTCGTATTTGTCGCCCGGCTGGATTTGCCGGAAGCCCTCGGAGATGGCCTCGTCCGTCATGGAGGAGATCCACAGGCGGTCGAAGGGCTTGCGGCAGCCCGCTTTTGTGTAGATATAGCGGAAGATCAATTCGCCCTCTCGCCCTGCGTCTGTTGCGCAGATGACGCGGTCTGTGTCCGCCGCATTGATGAGCGCCTTGACGACCTTGTACTGATCGGCGGACTGGCGGATCACCTTCAGCGGGATGTCCTCCGGCAGAATGGGGAGGGTCTCAAACTGCCAGCGCTTGTACTTTTCGTCCAGCTCGTCCGGCTCAACCAGCGTCACCAGATGGCCCACGGCCCAGGTGACGGTGTAGTCCTGCCCGATCAGGCAGCCCTGACCGCGCTGATTGCACCCCAGCACGCGAGCGATATCCCGGCCCACGCTGGGCTTCTCGGCGACGACGATGGTGCGGCCCATGGCGATTCCTCCCTTCTTCTTTGTTGCAACACCGCATTATACCATATTTGACGCGCCTTCGCAAGCATGGTATAATGGATAGGAAATTCAAGCGGGGGTGCCAGCATGAAAAAGATTGGCCTGATGACCTTCCTGCATAACGAAAACTACGGCTCCATCCTGCAGGCGTGGGCGCTGCAGCAGACGCTGGCGCAGATGGGCTTTGCCGCGGAGCATATCGACTACGCGCCATCCAAAGCGGAAAAGATCCGCAATCTGCTGCGCAGCGGCAATAGCCCCCGGCTGATCCTGGAGGGCATGCGCAAGCGCAGCGCCACCAGCCAGATGCGCGGCGGCTTTGACGAGTTCCGCGCGCAGCACCTGCGCACAAGCCCTGCGTGCCGCGATCATGCGGCGCTCAGAAGGCAGGCGGAGGACTATGACGCGCTGGTGTGCGGCTCCGATCAGATCTGGTCGCCGGTATGGCTGAATCCCGCCTATTTCCTGGATTTCACGGGGAAGCCGCGCCTGTCCTACGCGCCCTCCCTGGGGGTGCAGGAGCTGCCCGCGCGGCGTAAGCAGCGGCGCATGGAAAAGCTGCTGCGGGGCTTCTGTGCCGTGTCCGTGCGTGAGGCAGAGGGTGCCGCGCTGCTGAAGGCAATAGCCGGAGTGGAGGCATCAATCATGCCTGACCCGGTGCTGCTGCCGGGCCGCGATGCATGGCTGAAGCTCTGCGAGGGTGTGCAAACCCCGCAAGAGCCCTACATCCTGTGCTACTTCATCGGCGACAGCCCGTCCTACTGGCAGCGGGTGCGGCAGGAAGCGGCGCGGCTTGGCTGCCAGGTGGTCGTCATTCCGCGGACGCAGGGTGCTCGCGAAAGCGGCTATGCCCTTGCCGAGGACGTCCCC
>JBGVOA010000562.1:0-2912 GCA_045126095.1 Christensenellales bacterium
TGCCGACCCGGCAGTTGCCGAAGCTATCGAAGCCGAGCTGCAGCGCCAGCGTACCCACATTGAACTGATCGCGTCGGAGAACTTTGTCTCTCCCGCTGTGATGGCGGCGATGGGCTCCTGCCTGACCAACAAGTACGCCGAGGGCTACCCGGCCAAGCGCTACTACGGCGGCTGCGAGTGCGTCGACGTGGTGGAGGATCTGGCCCGCGACCGCGCCAAGCAGCTCTTTGGCTGTGAGCACGTCAACGTGCAGCCCCATTCCGGCGCCCAGGCCAACATGGCCGTCTACTTTGCCGTCCTCAATCCCGGCGATACCGTGATGGGCATGGCCCTGGATAACGGCGGCCACCTGACCCACGGCAGCCCGGTCAACATGTCCGGCAAGTACTTCAACTTCGTGTCCTACGGCGTGAATGCCGATGGCTACATTGATTATGAGGACGTTCTGGCCAAGGCGAAAGCCTGCCAGCCCAAGCTGATCGTCGCCGGTGCGTCCGCCTATCCCCGCACGATCGACTTCGCCAAGCTGCGCGAGATCTGTGACGAGGTCGGCGCGATGATGATGGTGGACATCGCCCACATTGCGGGCCTGGTGGCGGCAGGGGAGCATCCGTCCCCCGTGCCCTATGCGGATTTCGTCACCACCACCACCCACAAGACCCTGCGCGGCCCCCGCGGCGGCATGATCATGTGCAAGGAGCAGTGGGCCAAGGCCATCGACAAGGCCATCTTCCCCGGCACCCAGGGCGGCCCGCTGATGCACGTCATCGCGGCCAAGGCTGTCTGCTTCGGCGAGGCGCTGTCGGATGAGTTCAAGGCCTACCAGCATCAGATTGTCCTCAATGCCAAGGCCCTTGAGAATGCCTTCCGCCAGGAGGGCATCAAGATGGTCTCCGACGGCACCGACAACCACCTGTTGCTGCTGGACTTCTCCGATACCGAAATGACCGGCAAGATGCTGGAGAAGCTGCTGGAGGAGGCCAACATCACCGTCAACAAGAACACCGTGCCCAACGAGAAGCGCTCTCCCTTCGTCACCAGCGGCGTGCGCGTGGGCACCCCCGCCATCACCTCCCGCGGCCTGAAGGAGGAGCACATGGTGCAAATCGCCAAGTGGATCGCCCGCGTGGTCAATGAGGGCGAGGCGGCCGTGCCTGCCGTCAAGGCAGAGGTCGAGGCCCTGATGGCTAACTTCCCCCTCTACGCGTGATAACCGAGCAAAATCCGTTTTCCGGCCTGAATGTTTATCCAGGCCGGGATTTTTTTTGTTTTTATCAAGAATGTGGTGGATTCTGCACCGGATACGCCATGATTGGCGAAAAAAGCTTGCGTTCAGGTATGGATTTTTTCCGCAGAGTGTGCTACAATAGTAGAATGAAAGGTGTTGTCGGAGGCGATATTGCGTCCGGCGATCCGGAATGGCAGCGTTATATCCGGGAGTTCTGTGATATTGGTGGTCGCTGGTGCTTCGTATGCATGCGGCGAGCCGGGCAGAGTGCGTCTGTCGTGTTCAATCGGAGATCATGATGCGCGGGTGGAGTATGCCTGTGCTTTGATAACGTTTGTTATGCATTGTTCGGCCATCTGCGGATGGTATCGGATCTGCTATGCAGATCAGCGAGTGGAAGGAGGCAAATTGTGAGCCAGAAAAATGTGAAGCAGCCCAGCCGTCTGCGCATCGTCAGCCTTGGCGGTGTGGATGAGATCGGCAAGAATATGACTGTATTTGAATATGAGGACGACATCGTGGTGGTGGACTGCGGCAGCATCTTCCCCAAGGAGGACATGCTGGGCATCGACCTGGTGATCCCGGACGTGAGCTACCTGGTGGCGAAGAAGAAGAACGTCCGCGGTTATCTGTTCACCCACGGCCACGAGGATCATATCGGCGCGACGCCCTATATCCTGCGCCAGGTACCCGCGCCGCTTTACGGCACGAAGCTGACCCTGGCCCTGGTGGATCTGAAGCTGAAGGAGCACCGCGTGCCGGGTATTCCCATGCAGGTGGTGCAGCCCCGGGACGAAATCCGCCTGGGCAAGCACTTCACGGCCAAGTTCATCCATGTCAGCCACTCCATCGCGGGCGCGTGTGCCATCGCCATCACCTGCCCGGCGGGCACCGTGGTCGTCACCGGCGACTTCAAGATCGACTACACGCCTATTGACGGCCACGTCACCGACCTGGCCACCTTCGCCGACCTGGGCGAAAAGGGCGTGATGTGCATGCTGTGCGAGTCCACCAACGTGGAGCGCCCCGGCCAGACGATGAGCGAGCGCGCCATCGGCCGCACGTTTGAAAAGATGTTCCGCGACGCCAAGGGCCGCGTGATTGTGGCCATGTTCGCCTCCAATATTCACCGCATGCAGATGGTCATCGACAACGCCATTGCTTACGGGCGCAAGATCTGCTTCATCGGCCGCAGCATGGTCAATGTCAGCCGCGTGGGCATGCAGATTGGCGAGATGCACATTCCGGAGGAGATGCTGATCGAGGCGGACGACCTGGATCGCTACGAGGATGACGAGATCCTGGTCATGACCACCGGCTCCCAGGGCGAGGCTATGGCAGGCCTGACCCGCATGGCCTACTCCGAGCACCGCAAGCTGCAAATCCGCCCGACGGACATGGTCATCATCTCCGCCAGCCCCATCCCTGGCAACGAGCGCGGCATCAGCCGTGTCATCAACCAGCTCTACCGTTGCGGCGCGCAGGTCGTGTACCACACGATGGAGAAGGTGCATGTTTCCGGCCACGCCTGCCAGGAGGAGCTGAAGCTGATCCACGCGCTGGTCAAGCCCAAGTACTTCATCCCTGTCCACGGCGAGTACCGCATGCTCTGGCAGCATGCCGAGCTGGCCGAATCGATGGGCATGCCCAGCCAGAACATCGTCCTGCCGGAGATCGGCCAGGT
>JBGVOA010000563.1:0-4312 GCA_045126095.1 Christensenellales bacterium
ACGTAGAGCTCGCGCGGGCTGTTCTGCGCGGTGGGGTTGGTGCGGTACAGCAGCATGACGACGTCGGCGTCCTGCTCCAGCTGCCCGGACTCGCGCAGCCGGGAGAGCGTCGGCGCCGGGATCACGCCCTTTTTCGAGGTCTCCGGGCGGGAGAGCTGGCTCAGCTCCACCACCAGGATGTTGTGGCGCTGCGCCATGATGTGCAGGGCCTTGGAGATCTCCGCGACCTCCTCGCTGCGGGTGCCGCCGCGCCGGTAATGCTCCGGGCTGATCAGCTGCACGTAGTCGATGAAGATCACCTCGTAGCCGTGCGCCAGCGTGATGCCGAGAATGTCGTTGACGGTCATCCCGGCCGCCTCGATGACCTCGACGCCGCGCCGGGTGAAGCTGTCGGCGCCGGCGGTGATCCGGTGCCAGTCCTCCAGACGGAGATCGCTGCGCTTGATCTTGCCGAAGGGGATCTCCATGACGTGGGATACCAGCCTGTCGGTGATCTTCAGCTCCGAGGTCTCGAAGCTGAAGACGCCGACGCGGTGCGTCTCGGCGATGTGATAGGCGAGCTGCAGCATGAGCGCGCTCTTGCCGTCGCTCGGGTACCCGCCGATGACGACGACGTCGCCGCGATCGGCATAGACCTTGTCGTCCAGCGCGCCGATCCCCCAGCTGATGTACTCTTTTTTCGTGTTCTGATGCGCCTCATAGAAGTCCTGGAGCATCTGCATCATGGAGAAGATCCGCTTGTTGCTGGCGTCGGCCGCCACGTCCTGCGCCTTCGCGAGCACGCCCCGGGCGTCGGCCAGTGTGGCCGCCTCCGAGAGCGCCCCGGCCAGATCGCGCAGCGCGGCCAGCCGGCTCTGCTCCTTGACGGCCTCGACATATGCGTCGTAGTTGGCTGCCGTGGGCGTATCGCGCAGCAGCTCGGTCAGCATCTGCGTGTAGGCGGAGCCCAGCTTCGCGTTGACCGTGACGGGGTCCACCGGCGCGCCCTCGGCCAGCAGCGCGGCAACGGCCTGCCGGATCGCGCGGTGTCCGCCGGAAAAGTCCGAGTCCGAGGTATCGGCGATCAACCGCGGCGCGAGCCCGGGATCGAGCAGCACGCTGCCGATGACGCCGCTCTGGGCGTCGATCCATGCTACCATTCCGCCACCTCCGGCTTCTGCACTTTTGCGGCGCCGCCCGGCGGGGCTCCTGCTGCGGGCGTCCCGCGCGCTTCATCCTCCCAGCGGCGCTGGTTGAGGTAGGTGCTGGCGTACGGGATCCCGATGCCGGCCATCCACATTTCGCTGGCTTTCTGCCGCTGCAGTGCTCTGGCGATCTCTGCGAGCAGCGCGTCGTCCGGCCGGAGCTTGTCCCAGGCCTTCCGTGCCTTGTCCTTCCCCTCACCGCGCGGATAGTAATTCCAAAACGCCTCAAACCGTTCCGGCATCCAGACCGGACCGGCCTTGCGTCCCTGAACCTTGCGCGGCTCCCCCTGGGGGGATATAGGGGGGTTAGTCTTCTTTATTTCGTCCTTTTTAATGTGTCCGGCCTCACCGTGTGGCTGTTGCCGCGTCGGTGTTACCGTGTCGGTAACAGCCACACGGTGGACCGCGGCGGCCTCGGCCGGAGGCACTTCAAATATGGTGTAGTCCCCGGCCGTGAATTTGCCGTCGACGCGCTCCTGCTCGCCGCGCTCCACGTAGCCGATTTCCGTCAGCTCGTTGAGCGCGGTCCGGATCCCGTCCCGGCTCTCCTTGCAGATCGCGGCCAGCCCGTTGATGCTGTATTCCCAGTCGTCCGGGAGGGACAGCACGGTGCTCAGCAGGCCGCGGGCTTTTAAGCTGAGACGGAGATCCCGCAGGTGGTAGTTGCTCATGGTAGTAAAGCCGGTCGTCTTGACGACGCGAATCAGTCCGGACATAGGTACCACCTTTTTCTTGACAGTATTTCGCTCATGGGATAAAATAGTTCCTGCAATAGTTCCTCAGCGTTTCGCTCTGGACAGCCCTGCCGGATCTTCCCATCCGGCGGGGCATTTTTCATATCATCGTTCGTGCAAGCAGCTGGTCGAGCAGGCCGGCTGCTTTTTCGCATATCACGAGGACAGAAGGGAGCCCCACGCCAAGGACCGCGATCGTGCCGATCACGTCCCTGACCTTGCGCACAGAAATTCACCTCGATTCTCCTTTCGCAGACTGGATTGCCCTGCCGGGATCGCGCCGGAGCGCCGTGAAAGTATAGCGGCGAGCTGCTCCTTACGGGCTGCAGCTTCCTTGAAAGGAGGCCGATATGGGATTGCCGCGGGGAAACCATGACAAAACCCGTCGGCATGGGGTGCCGCCGTTTGAAGGCACGGCGGCCGAGGAGCCTCAGCTGCACATCCGGCGGGCCAGCGTGGGCAGCGTGATCCCGGTGGACGGGATCTGGTAGAGCTCGGAGACGAAGCGCTTGTCGCGCCCGGTGTACCTGGCGACGTCCTTTGCCGTTACCAGCCGGCGCTCACCGAAAAACTCTTTCAGCTCGGCGAGGTTGTCCCGGTATTCGGTTTCTTTAGACGCCATCTGTCGGCACCCCCTCTGCGTACCGGAGCTGGATCGCCGCCTTGACGACCGCGTCCAGCGCTGCCCGGATGTCCTCCCACTCGGCGATCTCCGCGGAGGAGATCTGCCCGTCGGCCACCAGCCGGAGCAGATCGCTGTTGCGGATATCGAAGTCCGCCATGGCGACGACGAGCTGCACGACGGCCTGCGCCGCCGGGATCCGGTCCACGGTGGGGAGGAGCTCGTCGGCGATCATGCTCTTGTTCTTCAGGTGCCAGTAGCCGAGCGCGGCCAGGCCGCTGATCTCCACCATCATGGCGACGGTCTCGTCGGCCGGCAGCGTCTCTCCGGATTCATAGCGCGCAATGCTGCGGACGTCGACGTCGACGGCCTCGGCCCAGCGCTCCTGGGTCATGCCCGCCATCTGCCGGGCGATCCGGTATTTGTTTCCGTCATTCGGTGTCATGGCTGAGACCTCCTTATGCGGGTATAATCTGATTGGATCTGGCGTCGTCGGTGAACAGATCGTCAATGGAGCAGTCCAGCACGGCGGCCAGCAGTGGCAGCTGCCGTGTCCGCGGGAGCGCGGTCTCGGTCTCCCATGTGGACACGGTATTCTGATTTGTGCCCATGCGGACGGCAAGCTCGGTCTGTGTGATTCCGGCCTGCTCTCGCAGATCCCTGATTTTCATGACCATGATGCAGTCACCTCAACATCAAGATTGTTGATGTTTAAAAGATTACATCATAAAAATTGATTTGTCAACAGGGAAAATTAAAAATTATCAATTTTCTTTATATGGCATTGATTTTGCATCTATCAATAATTATGATACTTTTCAAGGTGATGCATAGTGAATCGCATAAAAGAGCTAAGAAAATCGCGCGGTATCAAGCAAGACGATCTTGCGAGCAGAATGAATGTCCGGCAGAACACAATCTCAAATTGGGAGCTTGGAAAGTCTCAGCCAGATAATGAGTCGCTGCAAAAGTTGTCTGAGCTGTTTTCCGTGTCCGTTGATTACATTTTGGGGATTCGTGACGATCCGGGCGTCGCTGCGGAGGTCGCCCGGATTCCCGTCCTCGGATCGATCCCGGCGGGGATCCCGCTGGAGGCGATCGAGGATGTCATTGACTGGGAGGAGATCCCGAACTCCATGCTGGCCGGCGGCAGGGAATACTTTGCCCTGCAGGTGAAGGGCGACAGCATGTATCCGGAGTATCTGCCCGGCGATGTGGTGATCGTCCGCAGCACGCCGGACTGGCAGACCGGCGACGTCTGCGTCGTGATCGTCAACGGCTATGACGCCACGCTGAAGCAGCTGCGCCTTGCCGAGGACGGCGCCGTCACGCTGCAGCCCCGCAATCCGCAGTATCCGCCCCGGACCTACACCCCGGAGGAGGTGGCGGAGCTACCCGTCACCGTGGCCGGCGTCGTCGTCGAGCTCCGCCGGAAGGTGGGGAGGTGAGCGCCTTGCGCGAAAAGCTGTTTGACCTCGTAGACGGTACCAGCGGAGGCAAATCGGCCGATCCTTACGATTACACCATGATCGTGGTCATCGTCCTGAGCATGGTTCCGCTGGCCTTCAAGGAGACGACGCCGCTGCTGAGCGTGATTGATAAGGTGACGGTGGCGATCTTCATCCTGGATTACCTGCTGCGCTGGTGCACGGCGGATCTCGCGCTGAAAAAGGGCGCGGCGTCGTTCCTTCTGTATCCGGTCACCTTCATTGCCATCGTGGACTTGCTCAGCATACAGCCGTCCTTTGCGAACCTCTCCGGCGGCGTCCGGG
>JBGVOA010000564.1:0-1746 GCA_045126095.1 Christensenellales bacterium
TAAATGGGACGAAGTCCCCTTACGCCTCCCAAATCACTTCGTCACGATCCAGAATCGGGCCGTCCTTGCAGATGCGCTTGTAACCGCCCTTGACCTTCACGGTGCAGCCCATGCACGCGCCGAAGCCGCATCCCATGCGCTCCTCGAAGGAGAGCTGCGCAGGCTTGTCGGTGGCGTTCATGATGGCCTTGAGCATCGGCAGCGGACCGCAGGCGCACACGTCGGTGAAGTCAAGATCCTTCATCGCGTCGGTGACCAGGCCCTTCACGCCGGCGCTGCCGTCCATCGTCGCCAGGACGAAAGCCGCGCCCATATCCTCCACCGCGTCACGCAGGAAGACTTCGCTTTCGGTGTTGAAGCCCGCCAGCACAATGGGGTGCTTGCCCTCCGCCAGCAGCTGCTTGCACAGGCCGATCATGGGGGGCAGACCCACGCCGCCGCCGATCAGCAGGGGCTTATCGCCGCAGCGGGAAGTGTCGAAGCCGTTGCCCAGGCCGTTCAGGACGTCCAGCTCCATACCGATCTTCATCGCGGACATGGCCTCGGTGCCCTGGCCGACGACCTTGTACACCAGGGTGATGGTCTCCTCATCCCAGTTGCAGATGGAGATGGGGCGGCGCAGGTAGAAGCCAGGGACGGTCAGCTGCACGAACTGACCGGGAGCCTTGATGGCGCTGGTATCGCCCGCCAGCTTCATGCGCCAGACGGAGGCGGTCAGTTGGGTATTTTCAACAAGGCGGTAGAGCATGTTGTTCCTCCTGTATCAGTCCATATTGTTATATGCGATCGTTTCATCATGGATGGTCAGCTTGCACTCGGCATGCACCTTCCAGCCTTCAAAGGGCGTTGCCTTGCCCTTGGAGAGGAACTCTTCGGGCGCAATCACCTTGTCCGCATGCAGGTCGAAGACCGTGAGGGACGCATGATTGCCGATTTCGATGCCGCCTGCGAAATTCTTCAGACCAAACCGCTTCAGAGGCGCATCGACCATGCGGTCAATCAGCGTTTCCAGCGTCATCCGGCCAGTCTCCACAAAGTAGGTGTACATCAGCGGGAAGGCCGTTTCGATGCCCACCACGCCCATGGCGGACTTCGCCAGGCCGCGAGACTTCTCCTCATCGGAATGGGGCGCGTGATCCGTGGCGATCATGTCGATGGTGCCGTCGAGGATACCCTCGATCAGGGCCTCCTGATCCGTCTTGTCGCGCAGGGGCGGGTTCATCTTGAAGCGTCCCAGATCCTGCAGATCGTCCTGACACAGCAGCAGGTAGTGCGGGCCGGTTTCGCAGGTGATATCGACGCCTTCGGCCTTGGCGCGGCGGATGATCTCGACGCTCTCCCTGGTGCTGACGTGGCAGACATGGTAGCGGCAGCCGGTTTCGCGCGCAAGCTCAATATCCCGGGCAATGGGGCCCCATTCGCTCTCGGAGGGAATGCCGGGGATGCCATGCTCCTTGGCAAACGCGCCGTCATGGATCGCGCCGCCGGCAGGAATCAGGCTCATGTCCTCGCAGTGGGCCGCAATGATGGAATCTGCCGCCTTGCAGCGCAGCATGGCCTCGCGCATGGTGGCAGCGTCCTTCACGCCGCGGCCGTCGTCGGAGAAGCCGATGACGCGATCCGCCAGCCCCTCGATGTCCACCAGCTCGCCCTCGCCCTTCTGGCCGATGGTGATCGAGGCATAGGGCAGCACATGAATGACCGCCTGCTGGGCGATCATCTCCTCCTGCACGCGCAGATGCTCGT
>JBGVOA010000565.1:0-2568 GCA_045126095.1 Christensenellales bacterium
TTACAACTTTACTGTTGGAAGGTACAGCTTTCTTCAGCTTTTTACAACTTAATAGAGCTTATAAACAGCTTATGAAAAAAGAACGGCTCCTGCGCTTCAAAGCGTCGGAGCCGTTACGGGTCTAAGTTGGTTTCAGCGAAAAGCGGTGAGTTAAAGAACTCAGGAATGTCAATTTCAAAGCCTTGGCACATCTCATGGATGATTCTAAGCTTCACGGAATCATAAGCGCAATTGATAACATTGCCGATGGTGGATTTTGATACACCACTTTTCATGAACAGTTGATACTGTGTCATGTTCTTTTCAGTCAGAAGCTCAGTGAGCCGCTGGCTGATTGCCTGGTTGAGCTTCATCACATCACCATCCCTGTCGCTGTACTAATATTGTAGTATGTTGCGCTCTCAGAATAGTCCCTGCACCTGTACTATTACCGGTTTTTGTGGTAATATAAGCGTGCCGGGGTGATGATAATAATGAAGGTCACATTTTGTGGGCACAAAGATCCATAAAGCAATCAACTTGAATGCGCAGATTACTTTCAAGTATTTCAGTTATGATGCCAAGAAGCAAAAGCAGTACATGCGCAAGGGTGAGATTTATACCGCAAGTCCCTGGACGCTGATTTATGCTGATGACAACTACTATCTCTTGGCGTATGAGGATGGAACCTTTAAGCACTTCCGCGTTGATAAGATGGACAATGTTACCCCTTGCATCGAAACCTTTGAGCTGACCGGTGATGAGGTTGTAACGCTGCCGCGTGAAGGCAAGGAAGAGTTTGAAAAGGTGGACATGTCCGCTTATTCCAAATACACTTTCTCTATGTATGGCGGCAAGATTCAGAATGTGACCATGCGCTTCCAGAACCGTATGATGGGCGTTGTGATGGACAGATTTGGCCGTGACGTCGTGACCGACATTGTGGATAAGGAGCATTTCCAAATCACCGTCCCCGTCGCCGTCAGTGACCAATTCTATGGATGGGTCTTCGGCCTGGGAAATTATGTGACCATTGTCGGCCCGGAAAGTGTAAAAGAAGGTATGAAGAAAGCCTTGGCAAAAGTCACAAAACGATACGAATAATCATAAGCAGCATCCTCCTGCGTTCGAAGGAGGATGCTGCTTTTTACTAACACAAAAAGCACCCCTTTTATCAAGAGGTGCTTCCTGTTGGAAGTCGTACAATCCTTGCCATCTTGGCTTGAATTATGCTGTTGAGTGGTGCACTTCTGGTGCACTCCGGTGCACTTTTCAGTGTTATCAGGGCTTTTTAGACTCTGAAATACCGAAATTCGTATGGATTAGTACACTAAACCCTTGCAATTCGCCCCTTTTGAGCCTCTTACTTGTCCAGAGGCTTCATGGTGGGGAAGAGCAGCACGTCGCGGATGGTGGCGCTATCGGTCATCAGCATGACCATACGGTCCAGGCCGAAGCCCAGGCCGCCCGTGGGAGGCATGCCGTATTCCAGGGCGTTGATGAAGTCTTCGTCGACCTCGGCGTTGATGCCCTGGGCCTTGCGGGCAGCGACCTGCTCCTCGAAGCGGCGGCGCTGGTCGATGGGGTCGTTCAGCTCGGAGAAGGCGTTGCCCATCTCGTGGCCATTGATAAAGAACTCGAAACGCTCGGTGAGGTCCTTGTTCTCGGGCTTGCGCTTGGCCAGGGGGGAGATGTCCACGGGGTAGTCGATGATGAAGGTGGGCTGGATCAGGTTCGCCTCGACGTACTCGTCAAACAGGGCGGCCAGGCAGTCGCCGCGCTTGGCGGTCTTTTCCACGTGGATGTCGCGGGCGTCGCAGCAGGCGCGGGCTTCTTCGTCGGACTTCCACTCGGTCCAGTCAACACCGCAGGCTTCCTTCACGGCGTCAGCCATGGTGATGCGCTTCCAGGGGGCCTTCAGGTGGATGATGTTGCCCTGGTAGGGGACGTCGGTGGTGCCCAGGGCCTTCATGGCGACGAACTCGTACAGCTGCTCGACCATTTCCATGATCTCGTTGTAGTCCGCGTAGGCCTGGTAGGTCTCCACGGAGGTGAACTCGGGGTTGTGGGTGGCGTCCATGCCCTCGTTGCGGAAGATGCGGCCCACCTCGTACACGCGCTCGAAGCCGCCGACGATCAGGCGCTTCAGAGCCAGCTCGGTCTCGATGCGCAGGAACATGGGCAGGTTCAGGGCGTTGTGATGGGTGCGGAAGGGACGGGCGGAGGCGCCGATCTCCAGGGTGTGGAGCACGGGGGTGTCCACCTCGAGGTAGCCGCGGGAATCCAGAAACTCACGCACGGCGGCGATGATCTTGGAGCGCTTGCGGAAGGTGTCGCGCACCTCGGGGTTGACGATGGTGTCCACATAGCGCTGACGGTAGCGCAGATCGGTATCCACCAGGCCGTGGAACTTCTCCGGCAGCACCTTCAGGGACTTCGTGAGCAGCGTCATTTCCTTGACGTGCACGCTGACCATGCCGGTCTTGGTGCGGAAAGGAACGCCCTTCACGCCGTAGATATCGCCGATGTCGCTCTTCTTGAACGCAGCGTAGGCTTCCTCGCCCAGGTCGTCACGGGTGACGTAGATCT
>JBGVOA010000566.1:0-4292 GCA_045126095.1 Christensenellales bacterium
AAGACAGGGTCATCTGCACGATCAGCTGGGGCATCACGTTGGGCACAAGATGCTTGAAGATCTTGCGGAAGGTGGAGTAGCCCATGGCCTCGGCAGCCACCATGTACTCCTGCTCACGCAAGGAAAGGATCTGACCTCTGACCAGACGGGCGGTGCCGGTCCAGGAGATGAAAGTCAGGTAGATCATCAAAAGGTAGATTCTGTACTTGGCATCGATGTCCGATGCGTCCAGAATGGTGGAGATGATCAGCAGGATGGGCACGCCGGGCAGGCACATCAAAATATCGCAGATACGCATGATGATATTGTCGATGGCACCGCCGAAGTAGCCGGAGATGCCGCCCAGCAGGATGCCCAGGACGAAGGAAATGGCAGCTGACACGAAGGGAACCGTCAGGGATACACGCGCGCCGAAGAGGATGCGCGAGAAGATGCAGCCGCCGTTGGTGTCCGTGCCGAAGATGTTGATGCGGGCGGTGTGCAGGCTGATGTTGCCGTCCAGGTCGCGCTTGGCCGGAACCTCGCCGTTTTCATCCACCAGGCCGTAGAGGTGGGTGTCGCAGGGGATGAAGCCAAAGAGCTTGTAGGGCGTGCCCTCCACGAAGAAGTCGAGGTAATACTTCTTGCTCGTATCCTCCTCAACCACCACGGAGAAGCTCATCTTCTTGGTTTCCGGGTCCTTGGTGCGCACGCGGGTGGTCTTCACGCCGTAGGCATAAGGGCGGCTCCACTCACCTTCTTCGTCCTTCCAGTAGAGCTTGGTGGGGGCCTTGTTCTGGTATTCGCTGGAAAACTCCTCAATGCCGTAGGGGGCCAGGAAGTCCGCAAAAAGGGCGCCCAGGTAAAGGATGGCCAGCAGGGCCAGGGAGAACTGCGCCAGCTTGTGCCGCTTGAGCTTGCGCCACATCAGAGACCATTGAGAGGCGAGATAGTAGGATTCATCCTTTGTTCTGTCTTTTTTGAACAATGCCATATCATCAACCCCTTTCTGAGAATCTGATCCGCGGATCGAGCCAGGCCAGCGCGATATCGCTCAGCAGCGTGCCCACCAGCACCAGCACGGCCTGAACGAGCACGATGGTACCGGCCAGGTACATATCCTGCGCCATGATGGCGGTGAGGAGCACCGGGCCGAGGATGAGCAGCTGCATCACCTTGGCGGACACGGTGGAGCCGGAGAAGATGGTGCGCAGGGAGCCGGACATGCCGCTGACCACCGGGTTCAGCGCGGCGCGCAGGCAGTACTTGTAGGTGATGGTGGCCTCCGAGCAGCCCTTGGCGCGGGCGCAGAGGATGTACTGGCGGGATTGCTCGTCCAGCATCTGGGCGCGCACGGTGCGGATGATGCCGCAGGTGCCGGAGGTGCCGATGACCAGCAGCGGCAGCAGGAAGCGCAGCAGCAGCTCCGGGATGAAGTGGGTCAATTCAGGCAGACGGCTCCACAATTCGCCCAGGGGCAGCGTGCCGAAGCCGGCCTGCATCATTTCGGGGCTGAACAGACCCAGATAGATCTTGTCTGTGTTGATATACAGGACGTAATAGATGATGATGGCCAGCAGGAAATTAGGCGTGGCCGTGCCGATGAAGCCGATGAAGGAAAGGGTGTAATCGCCGGGGGAGTACTGATGATTGGCACAGTAGATGCCAATGGGCAGCGATACGCCGTACTGGAAAACGAGGATGATGATGGAGATGAACATGGTCATGGGCAGGTATTCCATGATGACAGCCCATACGTCGCGGCCGTACTCGAAGGAATAGCCGAAGTCGCCCTCGGTGATGATGCCATCCATCCATTCGATGTACTGGATGTACCACGGGTCATCCAGGCCGAAGTGGGCGCGCAGCTCAGCGATCTCTTCTTCAGAGAATTCCTCGCCCTCCGCGCTCATGGCGGAGACGTAGGAGTCCACATAGTCGCCCGGAGGCAGCTGGATGATGAAGAAGATGACGATGGAGATGATGATGAGCGTGGGGATGAAGGTGACAAGCCGCTTGCCGATGTAGCGCAGCATATCGTTATACTGCGGTCTGCGCAGGCAGATGAAGGCGAGGGTGACGGCAAAGGCGTAGAGCGGCAGCAGGCTGGGAAGGATCCATTGGAAGACGATGGCCGTTGCAATCCTGATGAGGAAATAGGGCAGCTGCCAGAGGCCGGACGCGGGCAGAGGCAGCACAAGGGCCTGAAGGATGAAAAGCACAACGATGCCGATGACCGTGCCGATGATGGCGGGCCTCCAGCGCACGGCCGTCTGCTTGACGACAGCCTTCTCCTCAGGCGTGAGGTGGAGGATCAGGAAGAGCGTGAAGCCCACCGCATAGGCGGGCAGCAGCAGGCCCAGGAGCGACGCGGCGCCGCTTACGATTTCAGACAAGGAAATCATGAAATGCCTCACATCCTTTCGTGGAAATGGGGGGATTCAACAAATGCGGGAGGCAACCCCTTTTGAAGAAGGGTGCTGCCTCCCGCACCTTATGGATGCTTCACTGGTGCCCGGGAAGCCTCATCGGCTTACTCGGCGATGTACCAGCAGTGGCAGTGGGCGATGCCCATGTCACGGTAGATGTCGGACCAGACGCCCTCAGCGGGGAAGTTCTGGATGCGGGCGTTGACAGCGTGGTAGGTGGGAGAAGCCTCGACGTAGGCCAGGGTCCACATGTTGGCCTCGTGCAGCTGCAGCATCTGCAGGGCGATCTCGGTGCGGGCCGCGGTGTCAGCGGTCACGTCCAGCTGGTGCTTCAGGTCGATCAGGGCCTTCAGGTCGCCGGTCGCGGTGGTCTCGTCCATCGTGCCGTACCAGGCAACGTTGGTGGCGTAGCCGGGAATCATGGAGTTGGGCTTGAGGATGATGGAGATGTCGCCGATGCCGGTGACGGGGAAGAGCATGCACTCAATGGCGTTGGCCATCAGGTCGTTATCGATGTTGGAGCGGTCCGCGTCCTTGAAGGTGCACTTGATGCCGGCAGCGCGGAAGTAGGGCTCCAGGATCTTGTAGGTGTCAGCCGCGCCGTTGTCGGCCACGGAGGAGATGTTCAGGACGAAGTCGGAGCCGTCAGCGAAGTCATAGAAACCGTCAGCGCCCATGACCAGACCAGCAGACTCGAACAGGGCCTTGGCGCCCGCCACGTCATACTCGGTCCACTTGGTGGCCCACTCCTCGGAGTAGCCCAGCTGACCGGGCTGAGGAGCCGCCTGACCGCCGGCCAGCCAGCCATCGGAGAACAGACCCGCGAACTCCTCGCGGTCCACGCAGATGGACATGCCATGACGGAAGTCGATGTTGTTGAACAGGGCCTTGAGGTTGGCGTTCTCGATGTTCAGGTTGAAGTGCAGCTGAGAGCCCACGGAGCCCCAGTCGCCGCCGGACCACTCGTAGATGTCGATGGCGGTCTCGGAGTCCAGGATGGTGGGAATGGATTCCATGGCCACGGTCAGGAAGTCCACGGTGCCGTCCAGAAGCAGCATGACCTGCTGGTCAGCGCTGGTGGTGGTGACGTAGGTGATCTTGTCGATGTAGGGCAGCTGCTGGCCGGCCGCGTCGACCTTCCAGTAGTAGGGGTTGCGGACGTACTCGTAGTACGCGCCCTTGATGTTGTTCTTGCCTTCCTCGGTGGAGAGGACGTAGGGGTTCAGGGTGGGGATGCCCTGGTAGTTCCAGAAGTAGTACAGCATCTCCTTGCCCAGCTTGGACACGTCGGAGAACTGGGTGCCGCAGATCTCAAAGCCGATCTCCAGCGCGCGGTCGTTGTTGCCGTCGATGATGCACTGCACCATCTCTTCGAAGATGTGCTTGGGGGCATAGTGCCACTTCAGGTCAACGCTCAGCGCCTCGATGAAGTCGTACTTGGGGGTGCCGAAGGTGACGGTGAAGGTGTAGTCGTCAACCTTCTCGACCACGGCGGGGGTGCCGTTGGCGTCCTTGTGGCAGTTGCGGACGCCCTTGGAGTCGACCTTGTTCAGGCAGATGGCGTTGTAGAACCACACGCAGTCTTCCGCGGTGAAGGGAGCGCCGTCGGACCACTTCATGCCTTCGCGCAGGTAGATGGTGTAGACGGTGGCGTCCTCATTGACGGTAAAGCCCTTGGCGACGTTGGGCTCTACGGTGCCCTGCACGGTGAAGCGGAACAGGCCTTCCTCAATGGGCTTGCCAGCGTCCCAGTTGCCGCCGCCGGCGGAGCGCTTCAGCTCGCCGCCGTAGGTGCCGATGGTCAGGTAAGCGGCGTTTTCGATCATGGGTTCCAGGGGCAGACGCTCGGTCACGGGCGGCAGACCCTTGTCGGCCCAGTAGGGG
>JBGVOA010000567.1:0-4167 GCA_045126095.1 Christensenellales bacterium
CTACAGCTCCGATGAGCAGCACTTCCGCTACTGCACGGTCTGCTTTCAGCCTGATGCATTCGAGTATGCGGCTCACACCATCACCACTGGCGTCTGCGCATCTACCTGCGAGGACTGCAGCTCCATCTTCTATGACCCTAACGGCACGCACGTCGGCCTGCGCGACTGGGCATACTATGATGGCAAGAGCCACTACCGCTACTGCTCTGCCTGCATGGATTTTGATGAGCTTGAAGACCACTACGGCGGCGAGGCCGACTGCAGCAACAAAGCCATCTGTGACGGCTGCGGTTCCGCATACGGCGATTATGCGAGCGATAAGCATCGCTGGGACGAGTGGAGATTTTTCGACAGCAGCGTGCACCTCCGGACCTGCGCCACGTGCAGCACGTCCGAAGGCGGCGCACATACCGGCGGCAACGGCTCCTGCATCCCGGATTGCGAGTACTGCGGCGGACGCTACATCGACGCCAACGGCGAACACCGCACCATGAGCCTGTGGTTCTATGTAGACGCTGAAAATCACTACCGCTTCTGCGTCGACTGCGGCGAATACGAAGAAACCGCCTCCCACGCCGGCGGCAAGGCCACCTGCTCTGCCCTTGCGGTGTGCGATGACTGCGAGGAATTCTACGGCGACTATGACACGGACGCCCACGAGTGGGGCGAGTGGCTTCCCGATCAGAACGGCATGCACGTCCGCATCTGCAACCTGAACAGCCAGCATAAGGAATACGCCCCCTGCACCTGGGGCGACTGGACCTGGCTGAGCGACGAATACCATGTGAGGGAATGCGTCGACTGCGGCGCGCAGCAGACGGCGGCGCACACCGGCGGCACGGCAACCTGCTCCACGCCCCGCATCTGCGAGGCGTGCAACACAGGCTACGGCAGCCCGGACAATTCCGGCCTGACCGGCCACCCCAACCCGACTATCGAGGAGAAGCCCGGCACCTGCTACGACGAGGGCTACTACCGCATCACCTGCAACGAGCCCGGCTGCGCAATGCCCTTCTTCGAGATCATCCTGCCCGCCAACGGCCAGCACCTGTACAACCACTGGGACGTCCTCGGCGGGAACAAGCACCACACCGACTGCGCCCAGTGCAACGAAAACGCGGATGTGGCCTGCACGCTGTGGGAGCTGTACGAGGGTGAAGTGCCGCTGAGCGTCTGCCCCATCTGCGGCGACTTTGCCAAGGCCCTGTTCGAGGTTCTGATCGCACGCGATGATGCAGCAGTGCCGATCGGCACGCTGCTGGTGCGCGGTCTGGCTGATCCCATTGACGGCGCGCTCTTCGGCTTCACCGTCTCGGGCGTGTATGGCGGCGAGATCGTGGACATCCACGGCCCGGTGACCATCACCATTCCCGTGGATTGCGAGGGCTTCACGGTCGTCCGCGTGGAGATCGTTGACGGCGCGGAAGTCCGCACGGAGATCCCCTTCACGCTGGAAAACGGCCAGCTGACCATCGAAACCGCCACGGCAGGCCTGTTCCTGCTCGTTCCGGCGGAATGATATCCCTTCAGGACGCGGCTTTGCAGCTGCGTCCTGTTTTCTTTGCGCATTCCTGTTTTTTCCTTGCAGAACCAGGCATTCTATGCTATAATGACATTATCCGACATTTTGTGTAACCTACCAAGGATGGTGCATTATCTATGAAGAAGCTCTTGTTTATCGCTCTCCTGCTGACGCTGGCCCTCGGCTGCGCCTGTGCCCTGGCGGAGGATCACACTCACACCGGCGGCACGGCCACCTGCGACGCGCGGGCCGTCTGCACAGTCTGCGGCCAGTCCTACGGCCGCCTGGCCGACCACAGCTGGGGGGCATGGGTCTCCGATGGCGACTCCACCCACACCCGTACCTGCCGCACCAACTCCGGCCACACCGAGACCCGCTACCACTCCGGCGGCGCGTCCACCTGCACCCAGGGCGCCAAGTGCGTCTACTGCGGCGCCGTGCACGACGCGCCCCTGGGCCATATTTCCACCAACTATCCCGGCTATGCGGCCACCTGCATCTCCGCCGGCGCCACGGACGGCGAGAAGTGCTCCCGCTGCGGTGAAGTGCTGACGCCCCGCCGCGTCATCAACGCCAGGGGCCACTCCTTCAACACCTGGGAGCCCCTGCCCGGCGGCTTGCACACGGCTGTGTGCGCGGTCAGCAGCTGCGGCGAATCCGGCGTGGTGCCCTGCACCCCCTTTGAGGTCACGGTGGACGGCGCACCCGTCACCGTCTGCCCCATCTGCGGCGTGACCGGCGAGGTCGTGCTGCCCATGCTGCTCTCCCGCGCTGATGAAGCCCTGCCCATGGGCCAGCTGCTGGTGCGCGGCGCGGCGGACGTGTGCGGCGCATCCTACGCCTTCACCGTCGCGGGCAGCTACGCGGGCAATGTCATCGAGCTGGACGGCAAGACCGTCGTGACCCTGCAGGAGGACCTCTCCGCCCTGTCCTCCTGCAAGCTGGTTCGCGTGGACGTGACCCCCGCCACGGCGGACGCGGCGCGCACCGAGGCCCTCACCGACGTGCCCTTCCGCATGGACGGCGGCAAGCTGACCTTCACGGCCGAAGTGGGCGGCCTGTACCTGCTCATCTCCGCTGAGTAAGCAACCCGTCATCCCATCGCCGCTCCGAGGCCCGGGGCGGCTTTTCCATTGGGAAAAATCCGGCTTTTATCCTGTTTCAGCAGGGATTCAGGGTGTTATATCGAATAGTAGATAGTTGGCGGAGTATATGCTCCGTTCATCCACCGCAACAGCGCACCTCCGGGTGCAGAAAGAAGGTATCCGTTATGTCTGAACAGAAGACCTGCCCCCGCGTGGACATCGGCGGCCAGGCCGTCATGGAGGGCGTGATGATGAAGGCCCCCGACGCCATCGCTATCACCGTCCGCCGCCCCGACGGCACCATGGTCGTGCAGCGCAAGGAGTACACTCCCGCCAGCAAGAAGCACAAGTGGATGGGCTGGCCCATCATCCGCGGCGTGATCAACATGGGCAGCATGTTGTCCATGGGCATGGGCACGCTGGAGGATTCCATGAAGATGCTGGGCGAGGAGTACGAGGAGGAGCCCACCAAGTTCGAGAAGTGGCTGGCGGAAAAGCTGGGCAAGAACATCGATAAGGTGATCATGGGCGTGGCCGTCGTGCTGGCGGTCATCATGGCCCTGGGCCTGTTCATCGCCCTGCCCGCGGGCGTGGAGGCGCTGACCGGCTGGCTCATCGGCTTCACCAAGGGCGCGGCGGACGCGCCTGCCTGGAAGGGCGTTGTCGTCACCGTCGTGGGCGGCATCACGAAGGTCGCCATCCTCATCGCCTACATGGCCTTCTGCGGTATGGTGCCCGACGTTCGCCGCACCTTCCAGTACCATGGCGCGGAGCACAAGACCGTCTACTGCAACGAGAATGATCTGCCCCTCACCCCCGAAAACGCCGCGCCCTTCACCACCCTGCACCCCCGCTGCGGCACGGCCTTCATGTTCATCGTGATGATCATCAGCATGGTGCTGTTCCTCTTCGTGGGCCGGGATATCGCCGCCTTCCTGCCCCGCTTCCTGCTGCATCTGGCGCTGCTGCCCGTGGTTGCCGGCGTGAGCTACGAGGTGCTCAAGGGCCTGGCCCACACCGACAACTGGTTCACCCGCGCCGCCCGCTGGCCCGGATTGCAGCTGCAGCGCCTGACCACCAAGGAGCCGGACCTCAAGATGCTGGAGGTCGCCATCGTCTCCATGAACGTGGCGCTCCACGGCATGCCGGAGAACGCCCCCCTGACCGAGGAAGGCTGGGCCGTGCTGACCGACTACCGCCAGAGTGAGGAAGGCTACGTCTTCACCGAGGAGGAGAAGGCCGCCATCCTGGAAAAGGCCGACGAAGACAACGACGAGGGCGAGGACGAATGAGCCCCCGCGAGCTGCTGCGTCTCCTCGCCGCTGAAATGACCGCCGCCGGTGTGCCCGACGCGGATATTGACGCAAGCCTGCTGCTCTCCCATGTGACGGGATCACTGCCGCTGAACCTGCGGCTGGACAGCTGGTCGCAGGTGTCCCCGGCGGACGAGGCTTCCTTCCGCGCCCTGTGCGATAAGCGCAAGACCCGCACACCCCTGCAGTACCTGACCGGCGTGCAGAGCTTCCTGGGCCGGGATTTCCATGTGGACGAGCGGGTGCT
>JBGVOA010000568.1:0-4441 GCA_045126095.1 Christensenellales bacterium
TGGAGCTCTTTGTCGCAGATGACTTCCGTACCGACGCCCAGGGACGTATCTTCCCGCAATTAGGGTGGTTTTCGGGCGAATTCTCCTTCCCTGCCATCCGCGAGGACGGGCGCGTGTGGATGACCGTCACGCCCAACGAGATCAACACCATCCAGCCCGCCGTCCGAAAAAGTCACGGTAAGGTGCTCACCTACGGCCTGGGCCTGGGCTACTACGCCTTCCACGCGCTGCTGAAGCCGGACGTGACCAGCGTCACCGTGGTGGAACGCAACCCACAGGTGATCGAGGTCTTCCGCCGCCTGCTGCTGCCCTTCTTCCCCCGTCATGAGGCGCTGCGCATCGTTCAGGCGGACGCCTTCGACTACGCAGAGCACATTGCCCCCGCCGAAGGCTACGATGTGGTTTTCACCGACCTCTGGCACGATGTGGCGGACGGTCTGCCCCTTTACCGCCGCATGAAGGCGCTTGAAACCCCGGGCCCGCGCTACCTCTACTGGATCGAACAGACGCTTCGCTGCTACATGGACTGATACCGTTCCGTCCGCCGCATGCGCGCCTGCATGCGGATCACCAGCTCCACCTGCCCGGCCCGCCGCTGCTCGGTGACGCTGGCGGCCACCCCGGCGGACTGCATCTGCGCGGCGATATCGCGGATGGCGTTGATGTACAGGCGGCGATCCCGCACCACCGCAATGATCCTCTGCCTGCCATTCGTCCGCCGCTCTGCCTTGTTCTCCGTATTTTCCCGAAACCCTACCCCGTTTTCATCATTTTCCCGAAAGGGTACCCTGTTTTCCTTCGCACGCCGCAGTTCCGCCCCCACCAGCAGCGCCGCATCCCGGATGCACAGCCGCTCCCGCACAATGCGCTGCGCCGTCCGCAGGCGGCCCTCCTCCTGCGGCAGACGCGAAAGCAGCAGCGCAATGCTCATCGGCGCGCCCTCCTCCAGCAGCAGCGCCCGCAGCTCGTCCGCCAGCTCTGCCAGAGAAGCCTGCAAACGCAGCGAATGCTCCGGCGCACCCAGTGCCTGGGACAGTTCCTCCCAAGGCATCCCGTGCGTGTCGTGCAGCGCCTGGAGGGCCGCCGCTTCCTCCAGGTAGTGCATGCGCCGGGTCAGCAGCGCCTCCAGCAGACGATCCGCGGGCTGCCAGTGCGCGTCGTCCGCCAGGATCCGCACAGCGATGCAGCTCATCCCCAGCATGCGGCAGGCCAGAAGCCGCCGATTTCCGCTGACGACCACATATCGATCCAGTCCCGTCCGTCGCACGATCACCGGCCGCATCAGCCCATAGCGCCGGATGGACTCCGCCAGCGCCTCCAGCGGGGCGGCCTCCTCAGCCGGGCGCAGGCTGGGCCTGGGGCTGATGCGCTCCAGCGGCAGCTGCTCCCCCACGGGCATGGGCGGCAGGGATGGCATTTGCGTGTACATCATGCGGATCCTCCTTCAGTGTGCCGGGCCTTGCGCCCGCTGCCACCACTATACAAAAAACCCCCGCTGACCGCAAGCAGAATCGTTCGACACATTCTGCCCGGTCCACGGGGGATTTTTCATTCACTTCGCCTGAGGCTGTCAATTCTTGCCGTTTTGGCCCAGCGGGGTCTTGCTGGGCGTGCCGGCTTTGCGGGGATACTGTCGAGCGGTTTTTGCCGTCTTTGCGATGGGCAGCAGCATATGCTGCCAGTCCCGCCCGGGAATAGCGACGTTCACCGGCTCCTCCACACGTCCGCCCAGGAGATGTGCGGCCCGGCGGCCCTGCTGCATTTCCTCCGCCAGCGCGGGGCCCTTCCAGCACACAGCCTTGCCGCCCACGCGCACGAAGGGCAGCAGATACTCCGCCAGCACCGCCAGGGGCGCCACCGCGCGGGCCACTGCCACATCATACTTCTCCCGGTGCTGGGGGAACTGCGCGCCATCCTCCGCACGGGCGTGCACCAGCGTCACGTTGCGCACCTGTAATTCGTCGATCACCGCCCGCAGGAATTTGAGGCGCTTCTGCTGCGCATCCATCAGCGTCACCTGCATTTGCGGACAGGCCAGCGCCAGCGGCAGGCCCGGAAAGCCTGCGCCCGTGCCCACGTCGATCAGGCGGCCGGTCGTCGGCAGCAAACCCGGCACGCTCAGCGCAATCAGGCTGTCCACATAGTGCTTGTCGATCATCTCCGCTTCCTCGGTCACGGCGGTCAGATCCATGCGGGTGTTCCAGTCCATCAGCATCGCGTGGTAGCGCAGCAGCTTTTCCGGCAGCGCCTCATCGTGGGGAATGCCGCAGGCCGTCAGCCGGGCAGAAAGCTCCATTTCATTCATCTTCCGTCACTCCAATGGCAGACGCAGGTACTTCTGCGCCCAGTATTTGATCCATGCCAGGCCCTCGCGCCCGTGGTTCTTCAGCCAGAAGCGCATGCCCAGCTTTGTCGGCGCGGGGATGCCCGTGGCCTCCAGGCCCGCGTCCTCCGCGATGGCCATGGCGCGGGGCACATGATAGTCGCTGGTGACGATCGCCACGTACTGCACATCCTTGTCCGCCAGGAGGGCCACCGCGTTGGCGATGTTCTGCCTGGTGTTGTAGGACGCTGCGTCCGTGAGGATCCACTCGGCCCCCACGCCTTGGTCGATGAGGTAGTCCCGCATGGCGTAGGCTTCCTCCACCGGCTCGTTGCTGCCGCGCGCACCGCAGGTGACCACCCAGCATTCGTGGGCCTTCCAGGCCTTGACGGCCTCGTCCAGCCGCCACTGCAGCTGCAGGGACAGCTCCCCATCCGCCTTCACCTGCGCGCCCAGTACAATCAGCGCATCATACTCGCCCACCGGGGGCAGATTCGCCTCCCGGTAGCACACCATCGCCACCACGCCAAGGTAACAGCTCAGCCCCAACAGCAGCAGCACCAGCAGCACACTCAACACGCGTCGGACTCCTCCGATCGGCTTGCTCATTTACTCCAGTTCTCCTTCGTCCAGCCGGACGTAAACCTGTTCCTCCTCACGGAAGCAGCCGCCGCCCTTCACCGGCCTGAGACTGCTGTATCGCAGCTTGCCATGTTGGTTCATGCTGTAGGTGCTGTTGCCGGCCACGATGATATGGTCAATCAGGCACATTCCCAGATGCTTCAGCACGGCTTCCAGCGACAGCGTCGTGTCCAGATCCGCAGCCGAAGGCTCAGCAATGCCGCCAGGATGATTATGGCACAGGATTACGAAATAGGCGTTGTAATTCAGCGCAGTTTCCACCACCAGCCGAGGGTAAGCGGGCACCTCGTCGATGCTCCCCTCGCTCAGCAGCCTTCGTCCCAGCACCTTGCACGCCGAGGACAGGCAGATCAGATACAGCCTCTCCTTGCGCAAACCCGCCATCAGCGCCTGACAGTATTTCTCCGCATCCACGCGGCGGAAGAGCGTCGCGCCAACGTCGCTCAGGCACTCCTGGTACTTGCGGAACACCGGAACCATCATCCCCAGAAACGTCGCCGTCTCCTCGCCCACGCCCTCCACAGCCATCAGCTGCTCCGGGCTGACCTCCAGCACGCCCTTGAGCGAACCGAAGGCGTCCAGCAGCTTATGCGCCAGAGGATTCACGTCCCCCCGCGCCCTGGCATAAAAGAGCAGCAGCTCCAGGATCTCGTGGGGTGCAAAGCCCTCCAGACCCTCCTGGCGGAATCTCTCCCTCATCCGTTTCCGGTGCCCGTGGTGCATCGTCATGTGGAACCTGCTTTCTGTCCGGGACGCAAGCTGCGCCCCTGTATCATAGACGAATTTCGTACTGGTTTTCTTCCAGCATCATGTCAAAAACTTCGCGAACCTGGCTGCCCAGCCGGGCGACCTCGCCCAGCACGCGGTCGCGGCCTTTGGGCGTAAGGTGCCAGTCCTCCCGGGTAAACCCCGGCGTTGCCGTGGGACAGACGATGAAGCGCGTATCCGGCATCGCCGCCTGATAATACAGCAGCGCCCGCCTGGCATGGAAGGCATGGCAGCACAGGATGGCCGTTTCCGCCTTCACCCCGGCGGACGCCAGCACCTCCCGGGAGCGCAGCGCGTTTTCCCAGGTGTAGGTCGCCTGATCCTCCCGAAGGATCGCCTTTTCCGGCACGCCGTGCTTCATCAGCACCGCCCGCAGGAAGTCCCATTCCGTTTCATACCTGCCCGGATACTCCGCCCGGTAACGCTCCGGGATTTCCCCGAAGCAGCCCTTTACCGTGGAGTACCGCCCCGAGGGCAGCACATACGGCGCATAGCCCGCCCGGTAC
This sequence comes from Christensenellales bacterium, assembly GCA_045126095.1. Lineage (GTDB taxonomy): Bacteria > Bacillota > Clostridia > Christensenellales > Aristaeellaceae > UBA11524. Next base: position 4,240 of record JBGVOA010000568.1, read on the forward strand.
AACTCCGCCGCACGGATGGCATGCTCCGTCTTGCGCGAGCCGGGGATAAGGATCACATCCGCCTTTTCCGGCGCGTCCTGGACGAAAATGAACTCCGTCACCGCGCGGATGAAGCCCTCCGCGCCCGCCGTCCGTTTATCCGCCATACTGCCTCCACAAAGCCTCCGCTGCCTCCCTCGTCCCCCAATCCATGGGTGTGAAG
>JBGVOA010000569.1:0-1706 GCA_045126095.1 Christensenellales bacterium
CCGGCACCGACCTGGTCATCTTCATCACCCCGGACAACTGATTCCGTAATACAAAGCCGCCCGGCGCGTCCTTCATCGGATCCGCCGGGCGGTTTGCTTATGCAATTCAGCCCTCCAGGACGTGCTCCATGCCCTGCTTGAGGAGCGTGGCCACATGGTCGTCCGCCAGGGAATAGAAGATGGTCTTGCCCTCGCGCCGGGCACGGATCAGCTGCGCCTGCTTGAGGATGCGCAGCTGGTGACTCACCGCGCTCTGCGTCATGCCCAGGAGCCGGGCGATGTCGCACACGCAGACCTCCGCCGTCAGCAGCACGCAGAGGATGCGCACCCGCGTGCCGTCGCCGAAGACCTTGAACAGGTCGGCCAGACGGAGCAGCTGCGCCTCGTCCGCCAGCTCCTGCTGCACGCGCTGCACCGTCTCCTCATGGACGTGCAGATAACCGCAGGTCTCGATCTCCTCGCGCTCGGTCATGCCATCGCCTCCCCTTGCTTTCACTGCCTGCATTATAGCAGGAAACCCGCAAAAACGCAAGCAGCAGAAAGAGCCGCAGCCCTTTGGCCACGGCTCTGCATTCACCTTACTTGGTGGGGAACTTGAAGTAGTTGCGGGCGTTGACGCAGCTGATGCCGGTCACGATCTCGCCCAGGATGTCGTAATCCTGCGGGAAGCGGCCGTCCTCGACCCACTCGCCCAGCAGGCGGCACAGGATGCGGCGGAAGTACTCGTGGCGGGGGTAGCTCAGGAAGGAGCGGCTGTCGGTCAGCATGCCCACAAAGCCCGCCAGATAGCCCAGGCTGGCCAGGGACTTGAGCTGGTTGGTCATGCCCTCGAAGTGGTCGTTGAACCACCAGGCAGAGCCGTGCTGCATCTTGCTCACAGCCTCGCTGCCCTGGAAGCAGCCGCACAGGGTATCGATGGCGGCGTCATCCACAGGATTCAGGCTGTACAGGATCGTGCGGGGCAGGCCGCACTTGACCTCCACCGCGCCCAGATACGCAGCCATCTCGTCCACAGGGGCGAAGTTGTTGATGGTGTCGTAGCCGGTGTCGGGGCCCAGAATGGCGTACTGACGCTGGTTGTTGTCACGGCGGCAGCCGTAGTGCAGCTGCATCGTCCAGTCCAGCTTCTTGTACATTTCACCGCAGAAGACCATGCAGGCGGTCTTGTACTGGGCAACCTCCAGGGCCGTCAGCTCCGCGCCGGAGGCCTTCTTCTGGAAGATGGCCTCGACCTCCTCGTCGGAGGCGGGCTGGTACACCACATAGTTCAGGCCGTGGTCGGACAGGCGGCAGTTGTTGGCGTGGAAGTACTCCATACGCTTGCTGAGGGCAGCCTTCACGTCGGCGAAGGACTTGATCTCCATCTCCGCCGCCGCAGCCAGCTTCTCAATATAGGCCATGAAGTCGGGCTTCTCGATGTTGACAGCCTTGTCGGGGCGCCAGGCGGGCAGCACGTTCACCTTGAAGGACTCGTCCGCCAGCAGCAGCTGGTGCCAGTGCAGATCGTCGATGGGATCGTCAGTGGTGCAGATGGTCTCGACGTTGCTCATCTCGATCAGGCCGCGGGCAGAGTAACCGGCCTGGGCCAGCTTCTCGTTGCACAGGTTCCAGACCTCGTCAGCGGTCTTGGCGCTCAGCACGCCGTTGTAGCCGAAGAAGCGCTGCAGCTCCAGGTGGGTCCAGTGGTACAGGGGGTTGCCGATGCC
>JBGVOA010000570.1:0-2552 GCA_045126095.1 Christensenellales bacterium
TGAAGAACAGGAGCGCATCAAGCAGGATGCCTACCAAAAGGTTCGCTTTCTGGTGGACAAACTAACGGTATGAGGGGTATCTATCACGACTGCGCTGTGAGTACATTTTGAGTGCGTTTCACTGAATAGTCAAAACATGTATTACAAAGTTAGTTGAAAAGCACGCCCTATTGACAGAGCAAATACAACAAAAGCGACATAATAAAAGCTTAGACCTCGAGTGGGAATAATGTAAGCAGCCGAAAAAAGCCCGTAAACACAGGCCTTTCCGGACTTTGAAGCCCTGGATGGCAACGATTTGGCAACGAAACTTCGTTATTCACAAAGTAAAGAGCTAACTGATTTCTGATGAATTCAGTTAGCTCTTTACTTTATATGGAATCTGAATCAATTTGTTTAATAGCATCCAGAACCTTGGGTAGAAAGTAAGCGTCAAACCACCCCACGAATAAACGTGGCCAGCAGGGCGAAACAAACCTGCTGGCCAAATCATATTAAGCATAAACCCTGCAAGAATCAGGCGCTACCCACGGTAAAAGGCGCTCTGCATCTACATCGCCCTTAGCTGCTGTATTAATCAGCCAAGTCAGATACCGCCAGGGATCCAGCCCGTTCTCAATGGCCGTCTGAATCAAACTGAAGATGACTGCGCTGCCCTGAGCGCCGCACAGCGTGTTGGCAAAGAGAAAGTTCTTCCTGTCGATCACGAAGGGCTTGATGCTGCGCTCAGCGCGATTGTTGCTGATCTCCAGCCGACCATCCAGCAGGTAGTTCAGCAAATAGGCCTTCTGGTTTTTCAGGTATTCCATCGCGCTGCCCCAGGGAGACTTGGACGAGTAGTAAACCGATTCGACCCACCTGAAAAGCTCGTCCAGCACAGGCTTGGCCTGTTCAAGACGCTGCTTGTATCGTTCTTCTGCGGGCAGGTCGGCCAGCTGCTGCTCAATGACAAAGAGGCGGTTGCAGAAGTCGAGGCCCTTGCGGATGTTCTTCGCGGAGGCATGACCCTTGGCAATGGACTTGAGCGCCTCGTCGAACTTGCGCCGCGCATGAGCCCAACATCCCACCACAGTAATCTCCTCCGGCAGCTTGTGGTAACCCACATAGCCATCTGTGTGCAAATAGCCCCGGAAGCCCTCCAGGAAGGCTGTTGGATGCTTCGCACCCCGTCCTGGCTGGTACTCGTACAGCACAATGGGACGCTCCACGTTGCCGTCGCAGCTGAGCCCGCCAGTCCGGTAAAGCCACATGTAGCTCTCTGACTGTGGCTTTTTCCCAGGCTCATGCAGTACCTGCAGCGTCGTTTCGTCTGCATGGAGCACCTCACGGCGAAGAAGCTCTACGTGGAGCTCATTGTAAACAGGTGTCAAGTAGTCTGCTGCTGCCCGCAGAATCCAGTTGGACATGGTCTGGCGACTCAGCGGGATGCCCTGTCGCTTCAGTTCCTGCTCCTGACGGTACAGCGGAGATCCCATGACAAACTTCTGTACCATGATGTGGGCAATGGCCTCTGCTGTAGCGAAGCTGCCCCGAATGACAGACTTCTCCCGATCTGCACTGGTAACGGGAGTTTCAATCCCCTCGGTATCACACCGGCGGCAGGCATATGCGTAGTAGCGGTGCTCCACCACAACGACCTGTGCAGGAATAATCTTGAGCTTGCGCACGACTTCTTTGCCGATCTCCTGCATGGTTTCACCGCAGATGGGGCATTCCAGCTCCTCCTGCGGGACGCGGTGTTCCACCACTTCGGTTGTTACGCCCTCTGGCAGATTGTCCAGCGTATACTCATGTTTCTTGTGGCGCTTGTGAGCCGCAACAAGGGTTTCCTGCTTATCCTGTGCAGCCTCATGATCTGCGATGACCTCGGCCTCATTGAACAGGAAGCTCAGCTGCTGGCTGCCGTCGTCCACGGTCTTCTCGCTGGACGCACCGAACCGCTTGTGCTGCGCCAGTCGCAGCGCTTCCGTCAGTGCATTCACCTGCTGTTCTAACTCAGATACCTTGCTCTGGGACGCATTCAGGTCGGCCTGAAGCTGCTCGTATTCCTCGCGGGAAACCATGTTGGCAGCATGCTCTTCGGATTTTTGTGCCATGCGTTTCCCTCCGTCCTGGGGCAATTTCTCGCCTTGTTTTTGCTGCTTCCATGATACCACATCTGCAGCAAATTGGACAGAGGCAGCTGGTATCCCACCAAAACTCGGGCTGTATTTCCGCTGCATTTTCCGAGATTTACACGATCTCCAGTCCCTTGACTGGCTTGTGCGCCTTAGGCTGGTCGATGCTCAATCCCTCCATGAGCCAGCGGTACTGCTGGGGCGTCAGTGCACGGGCTTCGCTTTCCTTGCGTGGCCACTGGAAGCTGCCACTCTCCAACCGTTTGTACAGCAGTACGAAGCCGTTGCCCTCCCAGTACAGCGCCTTGATCCGATCCCGCCGCCGTCCGCAAAACAGGAACAATGTGTTACTGAACGGATCCAGGTCAAATTCCAGCCGCACCAGCGCAGACAGCCCGTCGATTCCCTGCCGGAGGTCGGTGTACCCGCAGCAAA
>JBGVOA010000571.1:0-7027 GCA_045126095.1 Christensenellales bacterium
CCCATCATGCCCGTCAACACCTGCTCCAACGCTGAATTCATCGCCCGCGGCGGCCGCATCCCCGCTCCCCTGCAGAGCCTGAAGAATTAATCAACCGACCCCCATCTGGAGGAAATAATGTCCAATTTTGTTGACCACGTCAAGATCACCTGCAAGGCCGGCAACGGCGGCAACGGCAGCCTGAGCTTCCATCGCGAGAAGTTCGTGCAGGCCGGCGGCCCCGATGGCGGCGACGGCGGCAAGGGCGGCGATATCCTGTTCTATGCCGACGAGAATATGCACACCCTGCTGGACTTCCGCTTTAACCGCAAGTTCAGCGCCGAAAACGGCGGGGACGGCTCCGCCAACCGCTGCACCGGCCGCAACGGCGATGATCTGCTGATCAAGGTGCCCGTGGGTACCGTCATCCGCGAGGAGGAGACCGGTGCAGTCGTTGCCGATATGGACACTCCCGGCGAGACCCGCGTGATCCTCAAGGGCGGCAAGGGGGGCTGGGGCAACCAGCATTTCGCCACGCCCACCCGTCAGGCCCCCAACTTCGCCAAGCCCGGCATGAAAACCGAGGTGCACACCTTCCTCCTGGAGCTCAAGACCATCGCGGACGTGGGCCTGGTGGGCTACCCCAACGTGGGCAAGTCCACCATCCTGTCGGTCGTCACCGCCGCCAAGCCCAAGATCGGCAACTACCACTTCACCACCCTGACCCCCAACCTGGGCATCGTCCGCCGCCACGGCAAGGACATCGTGCTGGCAGACATCCCCGGCCTGATTGAGGGCGCGGCCGAGGGCGCGGGCCTGGGTCACGACTTCCTGCGCCATGTGGAGCGCACCCGCCTGCTGTTCCACGTCATCGACGTAGCGGGCTCCGAGGGCCGCCTCCCCACCGAGGACTTCGACCAGATCTGCCACGAGCTGGCCAACTACGGCGAGCTGGCAGACCGTCCGCAGATCATCGTCTGCAACAAGGCCGACCTGCCCGACGCCGAGGAGGGCGTGAACATGCTCCGCGCGCACTTGGAAGATAAGGGCCTGGACTACCCCATCTTCGTGGTGTCTGCCGCAACCCATCAGGGCTTTGACGCTCTGCTGGACAAGGCCGCCGAGATGCTGGAGGAGCTGCCCCCCATCGTGCACTTTGTGGAGGAGGTCACCTTCGAGGACAAGCTCAAGCCCGGCGAGTTCGAGGTCGTCCGCGACGGTGCGGTGTACGAGGTCGTTGGCAGCAGCATGGAGCGCCTGATCGACTCCGTCAACTTTGACGACGACGAGTCCATCGCCTGGTTCCACCGCACCCTGCGCCGCTGGGGCGTCATCGACGCGCTGCGCAAGAAGGGCGCGCAGGAGGGCGACACCGTCCGCCTGGGCGATATGGAGTTTGACTTTGTGGAGTAAGGGGCATTCGACCCCTTCCCTCCGCTCCCGCGGTCACTGAGCCCTTTTCCGGGGTCACGGCGCACGACAGATGCCCCGCGACGCGGTACCGGAGCGTTTTCGCCCGATCCCTGCACCAATCGTTGTAGGGGCGGCAGTCTTCCGCCCGCCCCGCCAACTGTTATCAACACATCATCACAGGAGAATCACAATGACCAGCAAGCAACGCGCTTACCTCCGCTCCATGGCCAACACCATGGAGACCATCCTCTACATCGGCAAGGACGGCATCGTCCCCGGCACCATCAAGCAGGCCAGCGACGCGCTGGAGGCCCGCGAGATCATCAAGTGCGCCATCCAGCAGAACTGCCCCCTCACCGCCAAGGAAGCCCTCAACGAGCTCTGCGCGACCCTCGAGGCCGAGCCCGTGCAGTGCATCGGCCGCCGCTTCGTCATGTACCGTCCCAGCAAGGACAACCCGCGCATCGTCCTGCCCTGAGCAATACAGCAGCGGTTATCCACAGCATTTCCACCAGCCGGACATTGCGCCCCGGCTGGTTTTGTGTTATGATGAAAAATCATCACATCATGGGGTGATTTCATGCAAACGAACGCGCTCTTTAAGAAAAAGCTGCTGCTCGTGAAAAACGAGCTTGCCCGGATTGATCCATATGGTCTCCTGGCAGGTGGCGCGCCTCAAGATGAGTTCGACCGCGAAGCTCTCGCCATCGCCCGGAGTATTACCCATGAGAGCGGCGTCCAGAGCATCGCGGAAGCCTTTGCCAGCGTGCTGAATAACGCTTTGGGACTTAACGACAGCCCAGCTCTTTACCTGTCCGCCGCGCAGCATCTGCACGATGCGCTGCAAGCTTTCTGAACACACTGGAGGTGATCCCATGCATTCGTTCGTGCTTGAAACCCCGCGCCTGATCCTCCGTCCGCTGACCGTCGCCGACGCAGAGGCTGAGTTCGTCTGGCTCTCTGACCCGGAAGTCAACCGGTTCATGCCCTACAACCTGTACACCAGCGTGGAGCAGGCCCGCGAGTGGCTGCGTACGGTGGAGCAGTGCCAGGATGAGTACCATTTCGGCTTCGTCCGCAAGGAGGACGGGCTGCTGGTGGGCGCAGGCTCCATCGGCCCCAAGAACGGGCGGCCTTATGCTCTCGCCGAGGGCTGGGAGTTCGGCTACAACCTCCGCCGCGACTGCTGGAACCACGGCTATGCCACCGAGGCCACCCGCGCGATGATCGACTTCGCCCACCGGGAATTCGGCGTGAAGGTCTTCTATGCCAATCATGCCATCGCCAACCCCGCGTCTGGCCGCGTGATGGAAAAGGTGGGCTGCACCTTCGACCACTTCAGCGAGTACACCACCTTCGACGGCAGCGAAACCTTCCCCGCCAAGGTGTGGAAGCTCGTCATGGAGGACTGACATGGAGCGCGTGACCCACCCTTTCCCGCCCGTGGTGGACGCGGGCTGTCACACGCTGATCCTGGGCAGCTTTCCGTCGGTGAAGTCCCGGGAGAACGCCTTTTACTACGGGCATCCCCAAAACCGCTTCTGGCGGGTGCTGGCCGCCGTCTTCGGGGAGGACGTTCCGGCGGACGTCCCGGCGAAGAGGGCGTTGCTGCTCCGGCACGGGCTCGCTCTCTGGGATGTGATCGCCCAATGCGAGATCACCGGCTCGTCGGACGCATCGGTGAAAAACGCCGTGCCGGTGGACATCGCGCAGGTGCTGGACGCAGCCCCTATCCGGCGCGTCATCTGCAACGGAACATTGGCAGCGAAGCTGTACAGGCAGCATCTGCAGCCGCTGACGGGCATCGAGGCCATCGCCGCGCCCTCCACCAGCCCTGCCAACGCAGCCTGGTCGCTACCCCGGCTGACGACAGCCTGGGGCACGCTGCTCACAGACAAGGAGGCGTAATATGATCTGGCAACTGACCGACCATGCGATTGAGGTCCCGGCGGACAGAGCCGATGCGGAAACGTGCCTTGCGGAGCTGGCCGCGCACTGCAGGCGGGAGCACCTGGAGATCGGGCGCATTGAGGTGAACCGCCGCTGGTTCGCAGAGGGCATTGACAGCGAATAACAAAAACAGGTCGGAGGCATGCTTCCGGCCTGTTTTGCTTTCACTCCGCCGCGCCCTCAACGCCCACGGACACCGTCCATACGATCTCCCGGTAACGCTGGGGCCAGTCCAGCGCATCCCAGTCCGCCGCGTCCTTCGCATGTGCAACGGCCTGGCGCCCCAGTCCCAGCGCATCGCAGCCCACAGCAGACAAGCGGCCCAGCAGCCCCAGGCAAGCCGTCGCGGTGGCCTGGGAAAGGGCCTCCTCCGTCAGCGGCGAGGCGGAAATCCCCAGGATCAGCCGGACGGAGGCCGTTTCCAGCGTGGGCACGGACAGCTCCACATCGGCGGACACATCCGTCAGCCGAACCGTTCCCTCGGCAAGGGACAGCACGCCCCGCTTGAGCCGCCCCTGCATCAGGGACAGCAGCTGCACCTCCTCCGGCGTGAGCATCCATGCGGCGCTGCCGTCGCTGCCGATGGGCCATCCGCCGGAGAGCGTGATATCCTTGCCGTCCAGGGCGATGTTCATCAGCACAGGCTGCTGGCGGTCGTCCATACGCAACACATCCGCCAGGGCAGCACGGGGCACAGTTCCCTGCTCCAGGCGGGTTTCCAGCAGCACGTCCAGGGACTTGGAGAGCCGCGCGCCGGTGGCAGGCTTGAGCGCGTCCATCAGGGCGCCAAGGCCGTCCTCGGTGATGGCAAGGGACGCATCGGCCCGCAGGTCGTGCCGGTCGCCGAGGGCCGCCAGCGCTGCCGGGAAATCCGCCGATCGCGCCGTGTCCGCCGAGAAGATCATCAGGCGCAGCTGACCCAGATGCAGCTGCATGGGAGCCGCCGCATCCAGCGCCGCCAGGGCATGGGGCAGCGTATCGCCCTCCCCGCTGACGGTGGTGTAGCCGCCGCCGGTCCGGTAGGTGGGGATGCGCGCATAGACCCGCCACGCCCCCGTCCCACCCGCAACGCCCAGCGCCACAGCAAAGGAGCGCTCCTCTGCCGGGAGCGCAGCGCAGCCGGTCAGCAGCAGGCACATCAGCAGCGTCATAAGACGCTTCATGGCAGTTCCCTCCCGTTCATCGTGTTCTCTCCGGCGGACGCGCCGCCAGGGCCAGGCAGGCCGCCGTCAGGACAGCCAGGGGCAGCAGCAGCCAGGGCGACAGCGCCGTCAGCGCATCCCAGAGGCACTGCACCTCCAGCATCTGCACGGCAACCAGCAGCGTCAACCCCGCCCACGGCAGCCAGCGCGGCACACGGCCCAGCGGCACCCCCAGCACCTCCGTACCCAGCTGCACATCCGCCGCCACCGCCAGGAAGAAGCCCAGCATCAGCAGGCAGTACACCAGCAGGCGCAGGGCGGGCGGCAGATATCGCGCCGGCAGCATGAGGCTCTCCGCCAGCGTGGAAGCACCCCCCAGGAGGCCGCCGGGAATGCTCAGGCAGATCAGCAGCAGGGCCGCCAGCACGCCCAGCACCACCGGGCAGGCCGATGCCAGGCGGGGCGCTTTGCCCCGCGGCAGCGTCAGCAGGAGCAGCAGCGGCCAGGAGAGGCTCGCGCCAGCCCGCAGCGCCTCCCCCACCGTGGTCATGCCGCCGCCCTGCAGGGGGAAGAAATGATCCGTGCGCAGAGCGGGAAGCAGCAGCGCCGCCACCACCGCCGTACCCGTCAGCAGCACCCAGCGCAGCAGCACCACCCCACGGGCCAGGCCCTCACGGTTGAGGCAGAGGCACAATGCGCCGCCGGTGAGCAGCGCAAGGGTCGTCTGCGTGCCGCGGGTGCCCAGCCCCTGGGTGAAAAGCGTCAGCAGCACCGTCAGGGTGGATGCGCCATCCGTGAGCAGCGCCCCCGCCAGCGTGGCGGACATAAGCCACACCCCCGTGCGGCCAAGGCATCGGCGGACAAGCTCCATAAGCGTCGCCGTATGGGTCAGGCGCATGGCCAGCACCGCCAGCAGGAATACCGCCACGCCCGGCAGGAGCGACACAAGTGCCGTCCACCAGGCCGCGCCGCCCGCTGCGGGCACGATGCGCGTGAGGGCCGTCCGCAGGATGGATATGGCACAGAGCAGCTGCACCAGGCTCATGCGCGCCTGGCGCTCACCCAGCTGCCGGGCCTGTATGCGCTGCTGCGGCGTTGCGATATGCATCCTGTTCATCCCCTCCTCCTGTCCCAGCGGCGCATGGCCCCCTTTGCCCGCGCCTGCTGTGACACGCTGCCCAGCCACGTCCGCCAGCGCTGCTGCCAGATGGGCATGCGGACAAGCCCATCCGGGTTGTGGGGCCGCAGAGGCGCCCAGGGAGCCGCCAGGGGCGAACCCAGGCTCGTCAGCGAGCAGAGGCGCACCGTCATCACCGCCAGGAACAGCACCACGCCGTAGACGCCGAAGATGCACCCCGCGCCCAGCAGCAGCAGCTGACCGATGCGCAGCGCCAGCCCCAGGGAGTAATCCGGCACGGCGTAGCTGCCCAGGCTGGAGACCGCCACGACGATCAGCATCAGCGGATGCGTCACGCCTGCGTCCACCGCCGCCTGGCCCAGGATCAGCCCGCTGACGGTGCCCAGCGTGGAACCGATGGCAGCAGGCACCCGCGTGGATGCCTCGCCGATGAGGTTGAACATGATGAGCATCAGGAAAGCCTCCGCCGGAACAGACAGGGGCGCGGTAGCCTGGCTTTCCAGCACGGAGGTCATCAGGGTGACGGGCAGCGCATCCGGGTGAAAGGTGACCAGGGCGGCAAAGAGCCCCGGCAGCACCAGCGACGCCAGCATGCCCACCATGCGTAGCACCCGCAGGAAGCTTCCGTACTGCCAGCGGGCATAGGTATCATCCGGGGTATGCAGCAGATGCAGGAGACTCGCCGGCAGCACCAGCGCCTGGCAGGAGCCCTCCATCAGGATGACGATCTGCCCCTCCAGGAGCATCGAGGCCGCCCGGTCGGGCCGCTCGGTCAGGATGCTCTGCGGCAGGAGGGAGAAGGGCTTGTCCTCCAGCAGCTGCGCCAGCGCACCGATGGACAGCACATGATCCACCCGCACGCCAGCCAGGCGGTTTTTCAGCCGGGCCAGGTTGCTCTCGTCCACCACGCCCTTCAAGTACATCACGCACAGGGGCGTGGGATAGCGATCGCCGATCGTCCCCATTTCCCCGATGAGATCGGGCGTGGGCAGAATACGCCGCAGCAGAGTGATGCAGTCGCGGATCGCCTCGTTGAAGGCCTGGTGCGGCCCCAGCACCACGGACTCCGTCAGCGGCGGCGAGATACCCCGGCGGACGGAAAAACGCACGTCAAAGCCCAGCGCACAGGGCATGCCGTCCACCAGCAACACTGCGCAGCCATTCAGCACCTTATCCGCCGCCCCGGCAATGCCGTCCGCCTGCTTGGCGTCGCAGACCGTCACAGCCTCCGCAATTGCCTCCGACGGGCAATCCGGCAGAGGCTCGTCCCGCAGCAGCGTCAGGGGCGTGATGACATAGTGCTGCAGCAGGTCCGCCGAAACCAGACCCTCGGCATAGTACACACAGGCCTCACGCCCGTATACGCGCAGCAGGCGCAGGTGCATATCCGGGTTGATGCTGCGGT
>JBGVOA010000572.1:0-3677 GCA_045126095.1 Christensenellales bacterium
GAACCTGCAGCGGACAAGCCCGCGCCCAAGCCCATCACTAAAGAAGAAGTGCGGGCAGAGCTGGCTTCCAAAACCGCCGCCGGACATGGCGCACAGGTTCGCGCTTTGCTTAAGAAGTACGGCGCAGCACAGCTTTCGGCAGTCAAGCCTGAAGATTACCCCAAGCTGCTGCTGGACGCACGGGCTATCGGAAACGAGGTGGGTGCAGATGGCTAAGCACGCTGCGCTCTCTGCATCCTCCAGCCACCGCTGGATGAACTGCCCGCCGTCGGTCAGGCTCACGGAGCACATCGCTGATAACGGCAGCATCTACGCCGCCGAGGGTAGCGAAGCCCACGCGCTGTGCGAGTACAAGCTCCGTCAGTTGCTGGGCATGGACGCAGAAAACCCGCTGGACTGCCCCGGCGGTCTGCAGTATTACGACAGCACTATGGAGGACGCCGCCAACGGTTATGCTGCCTTCGTCATGGAACTGCTGGAAGAAATCAGGCAGACCTGCGCAGACCCCATCGTTATGGTGGAACAGCGGCTCAACTTCTCCCGCTGGGTGAAGGACGGCTTTGGCACAGGCGACGCAGTGATCGTCGCAGACCGCATCCTGCATGTGGTGGATTTCAAGTATGGCACCGGCGTTCCTGTTTCTGCCGAGGACAACAGCCAGATGCGCCTGTATGCCCTCGGTGCACTGGATATGTTCGGTGAGCTGTACGACGTCGATTCCGTGAAGATGACGATCTACCAACCCCGGCTTTCCAACATCAGCACCGATACTATCAGCACAGCCGACCTGCTGGATTGGGCAGAAAGCACTCTGCGCCCGGTGGCCGAGCTGGCCTACAAGGGCGAAGGTGAAATGAACGCAGGAAGCTGGTGCCGCTTCTGCAAACTGCGCACCACCTGCCGCAAGCGTGCGGAAGCCAACCTCGCGCTGGCACAGCACGATTTCAAGCTGCCGCCCACGCTGTCGGATGAAGAAATCGCTATCATCCTCGATCAGCTGGACGATCTGACCAGCTGGGCTGCGGACATCCGGGAATATGCCCTGACCGCCGCGCTGTCCGGCACACATTTTGACGGCTGGAAGCTGGTGGAAGGCCGTGCCAACCGCCGCTATACCAACGAAGAAGCCGTTGCACAGGCTGTAATTGGCAGCGGCCACGACCCCTATGAACGCAAGCTGCTCGGCATCACTGCCATGGAAAAGCTGCTGGGCAAGAAGCAGTTTGCCACCCTGCTCGCCGATCTGGTGGAGCGCCCGCAGGGCAAGCCCACTCTTGTACCGGCCAGCGATAAGCGACCTGAAATGACAAATGCGAAGAACGACTTCGCCAACGAATGAACGGAGGAAAGTATTATGGCTAAGAATATGAATCCCACCAAGGTGATCACCGGCAAGGACACCCGCTGGTGCTACTGCAATATCTGGGACGCCAAGTCCATCAACGGCGGCACACCCAAGTTCTCCATCTCCCTGATCATCCCCAAGGCCGACACCGCGACCATTCAGAAGGTCAAGGCCGCGATTGAAGCCGCCTACCATGAGGGCGAGAGCAAGCTGCGCGGCAACGGCAAGACTGTGCCCCCGTTGGTGGCGCTCAAGACCCCGCTGCGCGACGGCGATACGGAGCGTCCTGACGATCCTGCGTATCAAAACGCCTACTTCATCAATGCCAACTCCGCCACCGCGCCCGGCGTAGTGGATGCGGCTTGCAATCCCATTCTGATCCGCAGCGAGGTGTACTCCGGTGTGTATGGCCGCGCCAGCATCTCCTTCTACGCCTTCAACTCCAACGGCAATCGCGGCATCGCCTGCGGCCTGAACAACCTGCAGAAGATCCGCGACGGTGAACCTCTGGGCGGCAGGGCTTCTGCGGAGAGCGACTTTGCAGATGAGGATGAGGACGATTTCCTGTCCTAATCCGGCTCACTGCTATTGGGCGGCGGTCACCACAGATCGCTGCCCATTTTCGATGGAGGCATGAATATGAAAACATTATCTTTGGATATTGAGACATTCAGCAGCGTCGATCTGGGCAAATCCTCGGTGTACCGCTATGCGGAAAGCCCCGACTTTGCCATTCTGCTGTTGGGCTACAGCATCGATGGCGGAGATCGCCAGATTGTCGATCTGGCACAGGGCGAAAAAGTTCCTGATGAGGTTATCGACGCGCTGTCGGATGATTACGTGCATAAGTGGGCCTTCAACGCTGCCTTTGAACGGGTGTGCCTGTCCGAATGGCTGCGCCGCAATGGGCATCCCCTGCACAACGAATATTACTCCACCCCGGAGGATACCTGCATGGCCTACCTCGACCCGGCAGGCTGGTACTGCACAATGGTGTGGGCTGCATATCTCGGCCTGCCGCTGTCCCTGAAAGACGCGGGCGCTGCGCTGGGGCTGGATAAGCAGAAGCTCGCCGAGGGCAAGGAGCTGATCAAATACTTCTGTGTTCCCGCCAAGGATGGCACACGCCATCTTCCCTCCGACGCACCTGACCGATGGGAATCCTTCAAAGCCTACAACCTGCGCGATGTAGAAGTGGAAATGGGTATTCAGGAGCGATTGCAGAGCTTCCCTGTGCCGGATGAGGTGTGGGATCAGTATCACCTCGATCAGCAGATCAACGACCGGGGCATTGCGGTGGATATGACGCTGGTCAAAAGCGCCATCGCCATTGATGAACAGTCACGGCAGGAGCTGACCGCCAAGCTGCAGGAGCTGACCATGCTGGACAACCCCAACTCCGTCCAGCAGATGAAAAGCTGGCTGGCCGATAACGGGATGGAGACCGATACCCTCGGAAAAAAGCAGGTGGCCGAGCTGCTCAAAACCGCCCCGGAGCCGCTGAAATCTGTGCTTGTACTGCGTCAGCAGCTGGCGAAGTCCTCTGTGAAGAAATATCAGGCCATAGAAAATACGGTGTGTGCAGACGGGCGCGTGCGCGGATGCTTCCAGTTTTACGGCGCACGGACAGGCCGCTGGGCGGGCAGAAATATTCAGTTGCAAAACCTGCCCCAGAACAAAATGTCCGATCTGGAACAGGCACGCGCCCTCGTCCGCTCCGGCGACTATGACGCTGTTCGTCTGCTCTACGATTCCACCCCGGATGTGCTGTCCCAGCTTATCCGCACAGCCTTCGTGCCCAAGGCAGGCAGCACATTCTTCGTAGCTGATTTCAGCGCCATTGAGGCCCGTGTGATCGCATGGCTTGCCGGTGAAGAATGGCGTCAGCAGGTATTTGCCGAAGAAAAGGACATCTATTGCGCCTCCGCCAGCCAAATGTTCGGTGTGCCGGTTGAGAAGCACGGTGTCAATGCGCATCTGCGCCAGAAGGGTAAGATCGCCGAACTGGCTCTGGGCTATGGTGGCAGCGTAGGCGCACTCAAGGCCATGGGCGCATTGGAGATGGGCTTGCAGGAGGAAGAACTCAAACCGCTGGTGGACGCATGGCGATCTACCAACCCGAAGATTGTGAAGCTGTGGTGGGAAGTGGACGATGCCGTGATGACCGCGATTCGCCGCAAGGTTACCACACAGACACATGGCATCCGCTTCTCCTGCCGGTCAGGGATGCTGTTCATCACACTTCCCTCCGGGCGGGAGCTGGCTTATGTCAAGCCCCGCATCGGCGAGAATCAGTTCGGCAGTCCTGCCGCCACCTACATGGGCACGAATG
>JBGVOA010000573.1:0-13731 GCA_045126095.1 Christensenellales bacterium
CGATATTGTCTCCGGTCAGGCGAGTTTCCCGCTGTACACCAATTTTGAGGATTGCCCGCCGGTGGACGTGATCGTCGACTTCTCCACCTGGAAGCCCGGTGCGGATCTGCTGACCTATGCGCTGAAGTACAAGATCCCCGCTGTCATCGCCACCACCGGCCTCTCTGAAGAGCAGCTGGCGGCCATCGATGAGGCGGCGAAGGTCATCCCCATCTTCCGCAGCGGCAACATGTCCTTGGGCATCGCGCTCCTACGTGCGCTGGCGAAAAAGGCGGCGGCGGTGCTGGGCGAGACCTTCGACATTGAAATTGTCGAGGCGCACCACAACCGCAAGATGGACGCCCCCTCCGGCACCGCGCTGATGCTGCTGGACGCGGTCAAGGAGGGCTGCGAATCCCCCCGCGAGGGCAAGTTCGGCCGCCATGGCCGCGACGCGAAGCGTCAGAAGCAGGAGATCGGCGTGCATGCCCTGCGCGGCGGCACGGTGACGGGCGAGCACGAGGTTTTCTTCTTCGGCACCAGCGAGCGTATCCGCCTGAGCCACAGCGCGGAGAACCGCAGCGTCTTTGCGGCCGGTGCGCTCAAGGCGGCGGACTTCCTCGTCGGCCAGCAGCCCGGTCTGTACACCATGGACGATGTGGTTGGCAAGCTGTAAGGTACAACAGAAGAGAAAACATGCGGATGCTCCTGCGGGGGCGTCCGCCTTTTTGTGAAAAATTCAATTCAAGTTGATCGTAGCTTTGTTTCCGGTTCACAATAGGGGCGTAAGCTGATTTATGCTGGCGGGATGCATGCGCGCTCGGCGCGGTGCTGCACGGGCGGACAACATGAATGGGCCGGACAGGGCCCGGAAAAGGTGAATGGACATGGAGCAGATCAAGGCGTTTTTCAAGGGTCGCATGGGCGGTCTGGTGCTGTGCGTGGCGGAGATCATCGTGGGCGTGCTGTTGCTGATCAACCCGGTGGGCTTCACCAGCGGCATCATCATCGGCGCAGGCTGGGTGATGGCGGCGCTGGGTGTGGTGAGTGTCGTGCGGTATTTTGTGGTGAAGCCGGAGGAGGGCGCGAAGGCGCAGCTGCTTTTCCGTGGCCTGACGATGGCCATGGCGGGCGCGCTGTGCATCACCCGGTACGGCTGGTTCCTCACGGCCTTCCCGCTGCTGACGGTGCTCTACGCCGGCTGGATGCTGGTGCTGGCGGCCATGAAGCTGCAGCAGATGGCGGACATGCTCCGCATGAAGGTCGGCCGGTGGTACATGCCGGCCATCGCCGCTGGGCTGGCTCTCGCCCTGGCGCTTATCATTCTCTGGAACCCCTTCGGCGCAGTGAATGCGGTGTGGACCTTCGTGGGCATTTCCCTCATTGCCGAGGCAGTGGTGGAGCTGGTGGGCGCGATCCTCAAATAAGGCAGACAGCCGCTGGGGCAGGAGCGCTCCGGCGGCTGTATTTCTGCCGTACAGACCTTGCATTTTGGCGGAAAACGGGGTACAATGACGCTGTACCCTGCGATTCGTATCAGGCAGAGTAGCTTCTGGCGCGTCAAGTGCTTGTGAACGGGGAGTTGTCACAAGACGAAGGGGGTCAGCCCAACGGCGGACCCGCGCGGTGCCAGCGGCGCATCCCGCTGTCTTGGTAGCTGCCTCCTGCGGATCGGTTTATTTTTCGACCCGTAAAGGAGGCTTTTTGTATGCAGAAAAAGAGTGTCTCGGTCAAATCCCTTGTCCTGCTTGGCCTGATGGTGGCGCTGAATGTGGTGCTGGGCCGCCTGAGCATCCAGTTCACGCCGGAGGTGCGTATCAGCGTGCTCGGCTTTATCCCGATTGCGCTGGCGGGTATGCTCATGGGCCCGCTCTATGGCGGCCTGGTGGGCGCTGCGGGCGATGTGCTGAACTATGCGCTCTTCACCCACGTGTACGGCGGCTATTTCCCGGGCTATACCCTCACAGCGCTCATCAGCGGCCTGTGGTATGGCGTGGTGCTTCACGGAAAGAAGGTCAGCTGGGTCCGGGCGATTGTGTGCATTGTGCCGGTCATTATCATCGGCGAAATGGGCCTGAATTCCGTGTGGACGTACATGCTGTACAGCAAGACCTTCTGGGCCAAGCTGCCGCTGCGTCTGCTGACGAATGTGATCGAATGCCCGATCAAGATTGCGCTGCTGATGGGGATGTCGAAGCTGCTGGAGCGTTTCCCCAAATCCTACCTGAAGCTGTAATGGAGGTACCCTCATGCCCCGCTTCTCCAAGAAGGCGATCCTCGCCGAGCTGACCCGGCTGTACCCCGACGCCGGGCCGGAACTGAACTTCCGCAACCCCTACGAAACGCTGGTGGCTGTGATGCTCTCGGCGCAGTGCACGGACAAAATGGTCAACAAGGTGACCCCTGCGGTCTTCGAGCGCTATCCCGATGTGGCCAGCATGGCTGCCGCTACGGTGGAGGAGCTGCACCCCATGGTGAAGGCCTGCGGCTTCAAGTCCAAGGCGGTCAACATCATTGAATCCTGCAAGCTGATCATGCTGCGCCACGGCGGGGAGATCCCGCGCACGATGGAGGAGCTGACGGCGCTGCCAGGCGTTGGCCGAAAAACGGCGAACGTCGTCATGTCCAATGCCTTCGGCGTGCCCGCCATCGCGGTGGACACCCACGTCTTCCGCGTGAGCAACCGCCTGGGCCTGGCGGAGGCGGACGACGTCCTCAAAACCGAGCTGCAATTGCAGAAGGCCATCCCGAAGAAGGACTGGCTGGACATGCATCACCGCATCATTTTCCACGGGCGGCGGGTCTGCAAGGCCCAGCGGCCCCTGTGCGGGGAGTGCACGATGCGGGAGATGTGCAAGGCGGAGAGGCAGAGAAAGTCCGGAAAATGAATGCACCCGGCGGCTGACGCGCAACATGTCAGCCGCCGGGTGTTTGTATATTATGGATAACTTACTCCATCCACTGCAGGTCGAAGTAGGGGAGATCCTGGGAGCCGCTGTCGCCGATGTACTCGTAGGAGTCGATGCAGCGCAGATAGAGCTTGACCTTGTCGCCTGCGGCGTATTCCGGCGCGTCGGTGGAGCGGATGACCACCAGGTTGCTGATGGCGCCGGATTTGGCCTTGCTCATACCGGCAAAGGTGAGGTAACCCGTGGGGGTCTCCTCAACGGACTGGATGTGCAGCGTGTATACCATGTACGCGCCCTTGTAGGCGGAGAGCTTGCTGCTGAGGGTCTTGTAGGCGGGGGAGACGGCGGTGGTGCGGATCATCTCGCGCCGGTCCGCATCGGTGTAGACGCGGCTGGCGGTGGAGGTGAAGCGGCGGCTGGAGTAGTTCCTCTTCTGGAATACGAGGGTGAAGACGTACTCGCCCTCTTCGCTGGTATCGATCTTGAAGGAGAACTCGCCGGAGTTGTTGGTGGTGATGGTCTTCTGATAGCGGCCGTCGACGATGCACTGCACCTGGGTCTTGGCGGCGGTCACGCCGGAAATGACGATCTCGTTGCCGGTGAGCACTGTGGGCAGGTCGCTGGAGAGGGTCACGGGCAGCAGGTCGCGCTGGTAGGTGATGGCGTCAAACACGCCCTCCTCCACCACGGTCGCGCCGTTTTCCACCACATAAGTCATCAGCCAAACGCCCTCACCGGGCAGCGTCACGTCCATCTCGAACTTGCCGTTCCTGCCGACGGTGGTTTCAAACTGCTGCACATCGTTGGCGGACATGCGCATGACCACGCCGATGATGCGCAGCCCAGCGGTGCCGGTGCCCTTGATGGTGAAGCGGCCGGTGCTGGTTTCCACCGGCGGATGGGCGGTGATGACCAGGCGGGAGACGCTGGTGACGGGGCGGGGCCAGACCTCCAGGAACTCCCAGGTGTTGAGGACTGCGTCCAGCGCTTTCTCGTCGGAGGACTTGGCGCTGCGGCCGTACACTTGGTACTCCAGATGGATGCTCCAGCCGTTGCGGATGGTCTTGCGGGCGAAGCCGCGGTAGCTTGCGCCGCCGTAGGTGCGGGTGTAATCCAGCTGCAGGAAGCGGCCGGTGCGGGTGGTATTCTTCCACTGGGCGGAGGTATAATCGTAGCCCTGGGAGCGGTAGAAGCCGTCCTTATCGGCGGAATGGCCGAGGCGGTAGGTCTTGCGTTCCTCGTCGCCGACCTGGTTGATGTCATAGTACTGGGAGGCAAAGGCGTCCTGCTGGGCGGAGATCTCCAGGCAGGCGTCGCCCGCAGCTGTCCAGGCCTGCAGAAGCACGCCGCGCTCCTGCCAGTCTGCCGCCACTGCGTCCGCAGACAGGCCGCGGGCGGAAAACCAGGCCTCGTTGGCCGCGAGGTTGTCCGGCGTGAGGATGGTATACTTGCCGGAATCAACCTGGCAGGAGGCGCTGAAATCGTCAAACTCGAAGGTATCCGCCTGGGCGGCGGTACACAGGCAAAGGCCCAGCAGCATCAGCAGCAGGAGGGTCAACTTGCGCATGAGGGGTCACCAGCCTTTATAGATGTCGTTGGGGGCATATACTGCTCCATTATAGCATAGTTTGCAGCCTTGTGCAAGAAATGTGTGTAACAATATCGCCCGTCAGCGGACGCGGCGGGGCGGCCAGAGCACGCAAACAACGCGGCCTACGATGGCCCGGCGGCGCAGGGGCCCCACGCGGCGGCTGTCGTTGGAGGAGTCGCGGTTGTCGCCCAGGACATAGTACTCGTCCGGGCCGAGGGTTACCGGCGGACGGCTGCGCAGGAAGCGCGTGCGGGCCGGATCGAGGAAGGGCTCGTCCACCGGTTGACCGTCCACATGCAGCACGCCCTCGATGAATTCCAGCGTTTCGCCGGGCAGGCCCACCACCCGCTTGACGAAGGCCTGCGGCAGGAGGGGCAGGCGCTTCACCCGTCGGCCGGGGTAGTGGCAGATGACCACGTCAAAGCGCTGCGGACGGCTCCAAAGGTACGGCAGCCGCCAGACGAAGGCCCAGTCGCCATTCCTGAGCGTGGGCAGCATGCTGGAGCCCCTGACGCGCGCTATGGACAGAACGCACAGGCGCAGCAGCACCACGGCGGCGACAAGGGCAAGGGTCGTCAGCAGCTCGGTCATGCCTGCGTACCGGCGGGATCGGGGCCCTGCAGCAGCAGCTTCTTGCGGCGCTTGAGGAAGTCCTCGCGGGTGAGCATCACGATGCGTCCGCAGCCGGAGCAGCGCATTTTGATGTCCGCGCCGGTGCGGGTCACGGTCCATTCGCTGGCGCCGCAGGGGTGGGGCTTGCGGGTCTGGATGAGGTCGCCGATGCGGATCTCCTGGGCAGTGTCGATCATGGGGAATACCTCCTTGGGTGCATTCAGCAACATTATAGCGCATGCGGACAAATTTCGCAAGAAGTTGCATTTCCGGGCCGGAGGGGGTATAATAGGGAAAATGATTCTGGAAGGAGGGAGCGGCATGGCGGATTCCAGGCCTATCGGAGTGTTCGATTCGGGCGTGGGCGGCATTGGCACGCTGGCGGAAATGCTGCGCGAAATGCCCCGGGAGCGCTTCCTTTTTTATGGCGACACGGCCAACGCCCCCTATGGCACCAAAACCCGCGAGGATTGTATGGCCTGCATTGAGCGGGTGATGCAGCATCTGCTGGATGCGGATGTGAAGGCGGTGGTGATTGCCTGCAACACGGCCACGGCGGTGGCGGCCAGGGAGCTGCGAGCGCGGTATGAGCTGCCGATCATCGGCATTGAACCGGCCCTCAAGCCGGCCCACGAAATGCGGCGGGGCGGCAGCATCCTGGTGCTGGCCACGCCCATGACGCTCCGGCTGGAGAAGTTCCGCGACCTCTACGCCCGCTATGGCGAGGGTGCGATCCCGCTGCCCTGTCCGGGGCTGATGGAGCTGGTGGAGCGGGAGGCCCACGAGGAGGCCCGCGCCTACCTGACGGCGCTGTTTGCCCCCTACGACCTGAACACGGTGGACGCCGTGGTGCTGGGCTGCACGCATTATGTGTTCCTGCGGCCGCTGCTGCGGGAGCTGCTGCCGGAGCGGGTGAAGGTGCTGGACGGCAACGCAGGCACAGCGCGGCAGCTGCGCCGGGTGCTGACGGAGCGCGGTCTGCTCTCTGACGGCCCGGGCGGCCTGACGCTGGAGACCAGCGGCGATGCGGAGCGCGTGCTGCCGGTGATGCACCGCCTCCTGGAGAGGGCGCAGGCATGGTGAACGAGGTTGCCCGGCACTACGATTTGCTGGTGGACGAGGGAAACGATCCGGTGCTTGATCCGCCGGAGCTGGCATCCTACATGGATGGCTGGGACGGCCCTGCCTATTTGGCGGCGCTCCGGCTGAACGACACGCAGGACGTGCTGGAGATCGGTGTGGGTACGGGGCGGCTGGCGGTGCAGATCGCGCCGAAGTGCCGCAGCTTCACGGGCATTGACATTTCTGAAAAGAGCATCGACCGGGCGAGGGAGCATCTGGCGGACGTGCGTGGGGTGCAGCTGCTGTGCGCGGACTTCATGGACTGGGAAACGGACGCGCGCTTTGATGTGGTGTATTCCTCGCTGACCTTCATGCATCTGGCGGACAAGCGGGCTGCGGCACAGAAGGTCACGCAGCTGCTGAAGCCCGGCGGACGGGCGGTGATTTCCCTGAGCAGGGACGCGTCCGGCGTGATCGACTACGGCACGCGGCAGCTGACCGTGTACCCGGACGACCCGGCGGCGCTGGCGGCACATCTGCGGGAGGCTGGCCTGACGCTGCGGCCTGCGCTGGAAACGGAGTTTGCGGTCATCCTGATCGCGGAGAGGGAGGAAGGCTGATGGGGCTGATCATCTGCGGCATGAACGGCAGCGGCAAAAGCACCCTGGGCCGCGCGCTGGCGGAAAGCCTGGGATGGCGCTTCATCGACAATGAGGATCTGTACTTCCCAAAGGACGATCCGGACTACCTCTTCGCCCGTCAGCGGCCCCAGGAGGAGGTCGAAAGGCTGCTGCTGAAGGAAGTGCAGCGGGACGACCGCTTTGTTTTCGCCGCTGTCAAGGGCAACTATGGCGATGCGGTGCTGCCATACTACAGGGCTGCCGTGATGGTGGAGGTGCCCAGAGAACTCCGCCTTCAGCGGGTGCAGCAGCGGTCACTGGACAAGTTCGGCGACAGAGCAAGGCCCGGCGGCGACCTCTACGAGCGGGAGAAGTGGTTCTTCGACCACATCAGCGCCCGACCGGAGGACTATGCCGTCCGCTGGCTGGACACGGTGGACATTCCCGTGCTGTGCGTGGACGGAACGCGGCCGGTGGGGGAGAATATCGCGGTCATCCGCCGATGGATGGGCGAATGAAGAAAGCCGCTGCGGCATGTGCGTCGCAGCGGCTCCTTTTATGTTATGGCCAGTTCACGTGCCCTGCCATGACCAATTCATCCGATTGCTCCACAAAGCCGTTCTTCTCGTAAAACGCGACGCTGGGGAAGCCGTGCGTGGTGATCAGCGCCATATGGTTGATGGGCTGCGGCTCCTTCAGCAGCTCCTGGCGCAGAAACGCCAGCATCCGGCTGCCAATGCCCTGCCGCTGGTACGCGGGATGGACGCTGAATTCGTCGATCCACAGCATTTTCTTTTCCTGGTAGGTCATGATGCGTCCGCAGAGCATGCTGACGCATACCTCGCCGTCCATGCAGACGATGCCTCGGCTGACGCGGGCGGACATGATCTCCTCGATGCGGTCATAAGCTTGTTCATATGTCCAGACTTCGCTCCAGGGTTTTTCGGCAAAAGCGGCGATCAGCTCGCGGGCGCAGGCGGGAAAGTCGGCAGGGGTCATCCGGCAGTAGGTCAGCGGCATGGGGACATCCTCCTGTTTGTGGGTGCCATCAGCATAGCACAGGACGCAAGCGAGTGTCAATGGAGCGGCGGTGTACACAAAAAGTACAATCATGGAATGCCAAAATCCCTGCACTCGATTTATAAAATATTCCTAAAGTTGAAAAATCACGAAAAATACCCCTTTCTTTTTTGCAAAATGTATGATATACTGATTTCAACATTTGATATCGTCCGGACAGCCGCATACGTTTTTTCCATGGACTGCCCGGTCGGAAATAAATCAACCACATATTTTGCAAGGAGGAATTCTATCATGGCTGCTGAGTACATTACGACAAATATCCGTAACATCGCCCTCATGGGACATGGCGGCGAGGGCAAGACCACGTTGACCGAGGCCATGCTCTACGCCGCAGGCATCATTGACCGCCAGGGCAAGGTGGAAGAAGGCAACACCACCACCGACTATGAAGCTGAAGAGATCAAGCGCGGCTGTTCCCTGAGCGCTGCCACTGCTCCCATCGACTGGAACGACAAGATGCTCAACGTCATCGACGTTCCTGGTTATTTCGATTTTATCGGTGAGCAGGTCGGCCCCCTGCGCGTTGTGGAAACGGTCGGTATTGTTGTGTCTGCGATGACCGGTCTGTCCGTCGGCGCGGAGAAGGCCTTCACCAACGCCATCAAGCACCAGGTCGGCCGTATGTTCATCATCAACGGCATGGACCGTGAGCATGCCAACTTCGACAAGGTCCTGCAGCAGCTGCGTGACCGCCACGGCTCCTGCGTCGTGCCCGTGCTGATGCCCATCGGCGAGGGCGCTGACTTCCGCGGCGTTGTGAACGTGCTGGAAAAGAAGGCCTACGAGGGCGCTTATAAGAAGTCTGTGGAAGTTCCCATGCCCGAAAATATGAAGGATAAGGTCGACAAGGCCTTTGACGACCTGGTGGAGGCTGCCGCCAGCTCTGATGACGAGCTGATGGAGAAGTACTTCGAAGAGGGCGAGCTGTCCTATGAGGAGATCCTGACCGGTTTCCACAAGGGCATGAAGAACGGCGACATCGTTCCCGTTGTGGCCCTGTCCGCCCTGACTGGCGTGGGCATTGCCCGCACGATGGATCTGATGGCCAAGTACCTGCCCTCTCCTGCGCATCAGGGCATCGAGCACGACGGCTTCAACCCCCGCACCGGTGAGCATCAGGTTCGTGTCTGCAAGGACGACGAGCCCTTCTCCGCCTTCGTGTACAAGACTGTTGCTGACCCCTTCGTGGGCAAGCTGAGCCTGTTCCGTATCTTCTCCGGCACCATCACGCCCTCTACCATCCTGTACAATGTCAACAAGGACAAGACCGAAAAGTCCTCTGGCCTGTACATCATGCGCGGCAAGAAGCAGGTCGCCAAGCAGACCCTGCACGCCGGCGATCTGGGCGCCCTGGCCAAGCTGCAGTACACCTCCACCGGCGATACCCTGGCGGATTACAACAATCCCATCCAGTACCCCGGCATGGTGTTCCCCACGCCCTGCATGCACAAGGCTGTGTATGCCGCCAAGCAGGGTGAGGAAGATAAGATCTTCTCCGGCCTGAACCGCCTGATGGAAGAGGATCCCTCCATCGTCATCCAGAAGAACCCCGATACCACCGAGACCTGGCTGTCCGGTCAGGGCGAGATGCACCTGGAGGTCATCAAGAACCGCCTGGCTGCCAAGTTCGGCGCCAACGCCATCCTGCAGGATCCCAAGATCCCCTACCGTGAGACCATCCGCAAGGCCGTGAAGGTTCAGGGCCGCCACAAGAAGCAGACCGGCGGTCACGGCCAGTTCGGCGACGTGTGGATCGAGTTCAGCCCCGTGCTGGACGGCTCTACCGAGATGGTGTTCGAAGATGCGGTCGTGGGCGGCGTCGTTCCGCGCAACTTCATTCCCTCCGTCGAGAAGGGCCTGCGTGAGTGCATGGTCCGCGGCGTCCTGGCCGGCTACCCCATGGTTTCCGTCCGCGCCAAGCTGTACGACGGCTCCTACCATCCCGTTGACTCCTCCGAAATGGCGTTCAAGACCGCTGCCCGCATCGCCTACAAGAAGGGCTGTGCCGACGCGTCTCCCGTCCTGCTGGAGCCCGTCATGCACGTTGAGGTCCTGGTGCCCGACGAGTACATGGGCGACATCATGGGCGACATGAACAAGCGCCGTGGCCGCATCATCGGCATGGAGCAGGTTGGCGGCATGCAGCAGGTTGTGGCTGAGTGCCCGCAGTCCGAAATGTTCAAGTACGCCACCGATCTTCGTTCCATGACCCAGGCCCGCGGCTCCTTCACCATGACCTTCGAGCGTTATGAGGAAGTGCCCGCCGACGTGGCCAAGAAGGTCATCGCCGCCGCCGACAAGGTCGAGGACGACGAGGATTAATCCGCTGGCGGACGCAAGTCCCCAAAGAAAAAGACCATCCAGGGAGAGGTTCGCGCCTCTCCCTGTTGGTCGTTGTGTGGAGGTATATATGGCGCTGGAGATCGTCAACGCGTATATCGAGGAATGCCCGACGTGCCGCTTCATCGGCAAGCGCTACACCCCAGTCGACAGCGTGAATGGCAGCTATGGCCCCAAATGGGGCGAGTGGTGGACGAACGGTTGGTTTGACCCGCTGGAGAAGCTGCCCCACATGCCCATCGTCGGGGACAGCACCATGGCCGCCATGCGCGTGGTGAATGGCGAAGTGGAATACTGGATCGGCTTCTTCTGCCCGGTGGGCACGGAAACTCCCGAGGGCTACGAGGCCGTTGATATCGGCCCCCGCCGTTATGCCGTCCTCTGGAAGCGCGGCGATGAGCATAACGGCGAGCTGTACGGCCTGGAGTCCCACAACCTTTGCCTGGAGGAGCTGCGCCGTCATGGTTGGGTACGTCGGGAGGATGACTGGTGCTTCGAGCGCTACAGCTGTCCGCGCTTCACTACGCCGGACGCGGACGGACGTGTCATCCTCGATTACGGCATTTCTGTGGAGGCATAAGCATGAAGGCATTCATCTTTGACATGGACGGCCTGATGTTCGACACCGAGCGGGTTTTCATCGGCGCGTGGGATTACGCAGGCGAGAAGCTGGGCCTGGGCAAGGCGGGCTACATGGTGATGCGCACCCTGGGCATGAACACCGAGGCCTGCAACCGGGCCTGGCGGGATGAATTTGGCGCGGATGTGGATATCGACGCGCTGTGGGGCTATTCCCGCGAGTACCTGGAGGACTACTACAGCAAGTACGCCGTCAGCGCCAAGCCGGGGCTGTACGACCTGCTGACCTATCTGAAGAGCCAGGGCTGTAAGCTGGCCGTGGCCTCGTCCACGAAGCGTGCGAAGGTCGAAAAGAACCTTGCGGACGCGGATGTGCGGCACTACTTCGATGTGGTGATTGCGGGCGATATGGTGGAGAAGTCCAAGCCGGAGCCGGATATCTACCTGCGTGCCGCAGCGGAACTGGGAGTGAAGCCGGAGGACTGCACAGCCCTGGAGGACAGCCGCAACGGTCTGCTCTCCGCCCACGCGGCAGGAATGCGGGTCATCATGGTGCCCGACCTCTGGCAGCCGGACGACACGGTGAAGCAGTTCATCACGGGGCCCTTTGAAACCCTGCTGGATGTGCGGGACTGGCTGATCGAACAAGCATAACGGCATAGAAGAAGACCACGCATCATGCAGCGGATGCGTGGTCTTTTCGTATTCAGCGTTCCATGCGGACGAGGTATTCGGTCGTGCCCTCCTCCAGCCTGCGCTCGGCGGTCAGGCGGAAGCCATGCCGCTGGTAGAAGGCGATGGCCCGCGCGTTCTTCTCCAGCGCCCAAAGGTGGCGGACGTCCATTGCCGTCACCGCATGGGTGAGCAGCGCTGCGCCGACGCCCTGGCTTTGCAGCACAGGTTCGACGAAGAGCTTGCACAGCTCCTGCCCGTGAACGCGCATGAAGCCCTTGACAGCGCCGTCATCGTAGACGAACAGCTCGTCCAGGAGCCGCCGGAGCGATTCCATGCGGGTCAGCACCTGCATCTCCTGGAAATAGAACTCGTCCGAGCGGAAGATGGGGTAGAAGTTCAGCCGGTAGCAGAAGATCTCGATTTCGGCAATGCGGCCCAGATCGGCCTCGGTGGCGGGGCGAATGTGGTTCATGTGGCCTCCTTTGGTGCAGCGGGGTCAGAAGCCGCCCATGTGTCCCAGCGTTTCTGAGGCGACGCGGCTGCCCTCGTGCATGGCCTCCGTGATATCGCCGTCCAGCAGATACCGGCAGAGAAAGCCGCCGTGGTAGCTGTCGCCGCAGCCGGTGGTGTCGACAACCTGCTCGACCGGAACGGCCTGGACGCGGTATTCCTGGCCGTGTTGATACGTCACGCTGCCGCGCTCTGCCAGGGTCACGTTGAACAGCGCGTCGTACTTCTCCGACCAGGCCTTCGCGGCGGGGAGCACCGTATCGTCGCCGCTGATGAGGAAGAAGTCCACCCAGGGCAGCACGGCTTCCATGCGGGCAAAATCGCGCTCGATGTCGAAGTCCACCGCCAGGCGGAAGCCGCCCTGCTTCCGGCATTCGAGGATCTCACGGAAGTTTGGGCTGTACCAGGTACAGAACACCACGTCAGCGGCATTCATCGCGGCCTTGTCGCCCTCCGTCAGGCGGTAAGCGGCAAACACGCCGCCCTGCCAGGAATCGGGCTTGAAGTACCGGTCGCCCTCCGGGGTATGGTAGATGCGGTGGGTGGCGGTAGCGCCGCCTTCGATGACGTGGACGTTCGTGCGATCAATGGGCCGCGCGTCGATCTCGCGCAGGATGGCCTGGCCCGGCCCGTCCTCGCCGATGGCGCCCAGCAGGGCCACGTCCATATGGTCGTACCGGCAGGCGATGCAGGCGAGATTCAGCGCCTCGCCGCCGGGGAGGATCTCGCCCGTCGCGTCAAAGATATCGGCGCACAGGGTCGGCATGCAGAGCAGACGGGTCTTCATGGGCGGCCTCCTTCCGGACGCTCGGTCGGCTGGAAATGCTGGAGGAACGCATCCGTTTTCGACCAGTACTGCACGCCCCAGTGGGCAAAGTCCCATTCGGGCATGTAGGCGTTGCACTCGTAGTCGACGTAGTAAAGCGTGCCGTCCAGGGGGATGAAGTTGGTGGGGAAGTAGTCGATATTCAGCCCGGCGGTATACAGCTGACGGCAGAGGGCTTCCATGTGCGGGATGCACCAGTCGGGCAGCGCATCCTGCAAAATCAGGCGGTCGACCGTCTCACCGGGGATGTACTGCTTGAGGATGCGCTCGTTTTCGCGATCCGCGTCCAGCAATTCCGGCACCGGAACCCCGGCGGCGCGCAGCCGGGCGTAGTCATTCAGCTCCGACTGCAGCTTGTCGCCGAAGGTGTAGTAGCTGCAGGGCTCGTGGTGGATCTGCTTGAGGACATAGAGCTGCTCATTCCGTTCCACCAGGTAGGAATACCCGCCCTTGCCCTTGCCCAAAAGGCGGATCACGCGGTATTCAGCGCCATTCACCGACAGGAAATCAGGCATTGCGGACGATGGCCTCCAGCACGTCCACCATCTTCTCCATGGCCTCCGCCGTGATCAGTTCCTTCCGGCCATGGAAGTTGTAGCCGCCGGTGGAAAGGTTCGGGCAGGGCAGGCCCATGTAGCTCAGGCGCGCGCCGTCCGTACCGCCGCGGATGGGCGTGGTGATAGGCGTCACGCCGCAGGCGCGGAAGGCCTCTGCCGCCTTGTCAACGATGTGCATGCAGGGCTCCAGCATCTCCTTCATGTTGCGGTAGCTGTCCTTCACCTCGCAGGCGAAGGTGCCCTCGCCCCACTTCAGGTTCAGGTAGTCGGTGATGCGCTGCACAGTGGCCTTGCGCTCGTCGAACTTGACAGCATCGTGGTCGCGGATGATGTAGGCCAGGGTGGCCTTTTCTTCATCGCCGGAGAAGTGCATGAGGTGGTAGAAGCC
>JBGVOA010000574.1:0-5321 GCA_045126095.1 Christensenellales bacterium
AGGTGGAGGTCGCGAGTCCGAGCCTCGTCTACCGCTCTCAAACGTCATCCGGTTGGATGGCGTTTTTTCGTGCATTCGCTTTCTTGCGCAGAGTCGGAAATTGTGCTATGCTGGATAGGAACGTCGAAGTGAAAAGGGGGGCAGGGGGATGCGTCGCGAGTCGGACAAGCTGGAAATTTTCCATTATCATGATGCGTGGCTGAAAGCCGTCCGCTGGAATGGGGACGACTTTGTGCTGGAGCTGCGAGGCGTATCAAGGGCAGGTGCGGGCTTCAACGTGCCAGAAGTGACGCTGCGCTTCGTTGGTGCGCAATTGACGGCAGTCGAGCTGCAGGCCTATGTGGTGCATGACGTTGAGGGGAACATCATTGATTCGCGCCCTCCGACGCAGCTGCCCCCGGAGCAGTGGCAGGAGACCCTGCTGGCCGAGCAGGACAGCGGGTATATCTACAGCCTTTGTGAGGAAGCGGGCGCCATCCACATCGACATCATCGGTAACGAGGCCATCACGGCTGCGCTGACTTGCAAGCAAGTACACCTTGAATGGGAGGAAGCGCCCGTCCGCTGGCTCTTCTTCGATGTGGGTTCCACGCTGGTGGACGAGTCCGACGCCTACGACCACCGCATCCGCGAAATGATCGCGGGGACGGAGGTAACCTACGAGCAGTTCCAGCAAAAGCGCGAGGAGTTTGCCCGTCAGAACAAGCGTGGTGACCTGGAAGCGGCGGCCTTTTTCGGGCTGACGAAAACGCCCTGGCATCATGAGGATGAGCGTCCCTATCCGGAGGCCGCGGAGGTGCTGACGGCGCTGCGTGCCCGCGGCTACCGCATTGGCGTGATCGCAAACCAGGCGGCGGGCACGGAGGAGCGACTTCGCGCATGGGGCCTGCTGGAACACATCGACCTGGTGGTTGCCTCGGCGGAGGAGGGCGTCGCGAAGCCTGATCCGGCGATCTTCCGGATTGCGCTGGAGCGGGCGGGATGTCTGCCGGGTGAAG
Organism: Christensenellales bacterium; assembly: GCA_045126095.1. Classification (GTDB taxonomy): domain Bacteria; phylum Bacillota; class Clostridia; order Christensenellales; family Aristaeellaceae; genus UBA11524. The sequence goes on from JBGVOA010000574.1 coordinate 999, forward strand.
CCACCATGATCGGCGACCGGTTGGACAATGACATCGTTCCGGCAAAGGCGGTGGGCATGCGCACGGTGTGGCTGCCCCAGGGCCCGGCGGTGTGGCATAGCGTCCGCAGGGCGGCAGAATGCCCGGACAGGCAGGTGAAAAGCCTGCAAGCGCTGCTGGAGGTGCTGCCGTGAATGAACTTGAGCGCATCGCCCCGCACATCCTCCGCGTGCCGCCGGTGGACGAGCCTCTGTCCGCGGACGTCTTCATCATCGAAGGAGATGCGCAGTATTATGTCTACGACGTAGGCGCGTCGGAGGCGGCGTATGCGGCCATCGCAGCGCTGGACAAGCCCGTGACGGTCATCCTCAGCCACTTCCACCGGGATCATACGGCCAACATGGCGCGCATTTGCCCGAAACATACCCTGGTTGGCGCGCGAACACGGAAGCAGCTGGGCCTGGGGACGCTGGTGGATGCGCCGATGACGATCCGCGATGGCGTGGAGATCGTGGTGCAGCCCTGCGTGTCGCCTCATGCGCCGGGCTGCCTGATTGCCACGGTGGACGGGGCGTACACCCTCATTGGCGACCTGCATTACGCCCAGGCGGGCAAGGGGCAGGGCGAGGTGAAGGGCATGCGGAATGCGCTCAGGGCGCTCAGGACGCAGTTTTTTGTTGTCAGCCATGTGCAGGGTGACCCAGTCGTTGCCCGCGATGTGTTTCTGAGCAAGATAGAGGTATAAAACGGGTAAGGAAACGCCGGACTGTGATGCAGTCCGGCGCGTTTTGTTATGGGTCGAGTTCGTTGATGATGCTGCAGATGGACTTGTAGATCACCAGAATGCTGATGATTGTCAGCACCAGTGCGGCGGTGGAGACGATAAAGTTCGCTATGCCGGTCAGGGGCAACAGGTGTGAGCGGAAGAAGCTTGCGGCGATGACCAGCAGGCACAGGAGGATCCTCAGCAGGCTGAGCGGGAGGGGGATGTGCTTCATTCGCCTGCACCTCCGCCGGTGACCCGGTCGCGGTTTACCTGCAGGTACCGGAAGATGTCGCCTGCGATGGGCGCTGCGGTGCTGCCGCCGCCCTCGCCGGAAGCGATGTTCTCCACCAGCACGGCCACGGCGAAGGGGAATTCCTCGTCCGCGCAGAAGCCGATGAACCAGCCGTGGGTCAGGCCGTTGGCGCCCGCTTCGGCGCTGCCGGTTTTGCCGCAGATGGCCATGCCGTCCACCGCGGCGCGGGTGCCGGTGCCGCTCTGGCAAACGGCGCGCATGTAGTCCTGCAGGATGGCTGCATTTTCGGCGGACAGGCAGCGGCGGTACTCGCGGGGCCCGAAGGGATCACGCAGCTCGCCATTCACACCGCTGGTGACCTGCCTGAGGAGCGTGGGCTCCATCATCAAGCCGTCGTTGGCGACGCCTGCGGCCACCAGGCACATGTGCAGCGGCGAGGCCAGCAGCTCCGATTGGCCGAAGCCGCTCAGGGCGATGGCGAATTTGCTGCCGTCCGCCGTGGAGAAGGAGCTGTTCTCTACCACCAGGTCGCGGAAGAGGAAGTTGTCGCCGAAGCCGAAATTGGCGGCGGTCTTCGCCAGCGCTCCGGCGGGCAGGGTCAGGGCCAGCTTGGCGTAGGTGATGTTGCAGGACTTGATGAAGGCGCGGCGCAGGTCCAGCGAACCGTGGGAGGCGCGGCCGAAATCGTGGATGGTCTGCTCGTCCACGGCCAGGCCGCCCATGCAGTCAAAGGTTGTGCCTGTGATGCCGGGCAGGTTCTCCAGCGCGGCGGCGGTGGTGATCACCTTGAAGGTGCTGCCGGGCGGGTAGAGACCCTGGGTGGCGCGGTTCCAGTAGTAGGTGCTGTCGTTCCGGTACACGAGGGTTCCCATGGGGTCGAAGGTCGGCAGGCTGACCAGCGCCAGCACCTCGCCGGTTTTGTAGTTGATCACCACCGCCGCGCCGTTGTGGTTCCGCGTGAGGGGATAGGCACCGAAGGCGCTGTAAATGGCGGTGCACAGCTGGCTGTCGATGGTGAGGGTCACGTTATCACCCACGCGGGTTCCGCCGGCGGCGCGGGCGCTGAGCAGCTCCGGCAGGGTTGCGTGGAAGCCATAGAGGTAGCCGGTCTGGAAGGTCTCCACGCCGTTGGCGACGTGTCCCTGGGGATCGCCCAGCAGGTGGACGACGGCGCGGCGGGAGGTTTCGTCCGCCTGATAGAGGCGCGTGCCGTCCGCCGAGGTGGCAGCCAGCACAACGCCGTTGCGGTCGAGGATGCCGCCTGCTGTCACGTTCTGCTTCTGCTCGCGGATGCGCGGGTTGCGGTTGTAGGCAAACCAGCGGTTGCCGTAGGTGTTGATGGAGAAAATTCCATAGACGGCCAGCAGCACAAAGAGGCCGAAGAGGATCAGCGCAAGGAGCCTGAAGCGCATGCGCAGCTGCTTCAAGGCGGGTCACCTCCTGTTGGGCGTTGGATGACAATGGGGACATGGCGGAGGATCATTCGGTGTAGCTTGCCAGGCGCGCGTCCTCCTGGAGCGCATCCTCATTGAGGCTGGCCACGCCCTGCAAAAGGCCGGTCAGGCACAGGCTGGACACCAGCGACGTGCCGCCGTAGGACACGAAGGGCATCGTCACGCCGGTCAGCGGGATGAGCTTTAAAACGCCGCCGATGATCACGAAGGCCTGCAGGCCGATCAGCGCCGTGCAGCCCATGGCCAGCAGGGCGTGGAAGCGGTTGCGGGCGGCCATGGCCACCGTTGCGCCGCGCCAGATGATGGCCACATACATCAGCAGCACGCACAGGCCGAAAATCAGGCCGAATTGCTCGCAGATGACGGCGAAGATGAAGTCCGTGTGGTAAACGGGGATGATGGTGGGGCTGCCCAGGCCCAGGCCCATGCCGAACAGGCCGCCGGAGGCGATGGCCATCAGGCTCTGGATGATCTGGTAGCCGGCATTGCTGTAATCCTTCCAGGGGTCGAGCCAGACGGCGACGCGCCGCTTGACATGGCTGAACATGAAGTAGCCCGCTACCGCTGCGCCAGCACCCGCCGCTGCGCCCATGCCGGTGACGAGCAGGTTGCCGGAGGATGCGTAGTAGATCAGCAGCGTCACGCCGAAGTAGAGCAGCGCCGTGCCCAGATCCTTCTGCAGCATCAGGATGCCCAGGCAGCCCGCGGCAAAGACGAACCAGGGCAGGAAACGCTGATCCGCCATGAACCGGGCGATGATGATGACCAGGCACAGCTTGACCACCTCGCTCGGCTGCATGGAGAGGGAGCCGACGCGGATCCAGTTGGTCGCGCCGTAGACCTCCTCGCCAATGACCAGCGGAAGGGCCAGCAGCGCCAGCGCCGCCAGCATCATCGGCCACACGAGGAAGCGGAAGGAGCGGATCACCCGCACGATGTAGATGCACACGACCATCGTCACCAGGCCGAGGAAATAGAATATGGCCTGCTGATAGGCATAGTGCGGGTTGGTGCGGTAGAGCATCAGTACGCCCAGGGCACACAGGAAGTTGGTCAGGGACAGCAGCAGCTTGTCCACCGGAAAAAGCCGGTGCAGCAGACTGGTGGTGGCGGCGTTGAGGAAGGGCACGGCAAAGGCCAGCGCCAGGCCCTGCCAGTGCGCAAACAGGGCAAAGCCCGCTTCGGCTCCGCAGGAACAAAGGCGCGTGCGCAATTCGCCCTCGCCGGTGAAGGTGGTGTGCAGATAGCAGTCGCGCACAAACAGCAGCAGGAAGGCCAGGAAGAAGAACACTGTCACCGCCCGGGACAGGGGCCTGCTGAGATCCTTCGGCTTACGCTTCATCGTCGGGCCTCCTCTCCGGGGGAGTCAGGGGAGCCGCGCCCGGAGGCAGGGGCTGCTGGGGGTATGGCGGCGAATATGCCCCCGGAGGCAGCGGCTGCGGGTTCGCAGGCGGATATGTCCCCTGGGGTGGCGGGTATGCGCCAGGGGGAACCGGCAGCTGCTGATATGCAGGCGGATATGTCCCCTGGGGCGGATAGGGCATGTAGACGACTGTTTGCGGTGCGTTTTCCTGCGGCGGAGGCGATTCCTCCCATTGTCCGCTGACCTGCGCCACGTCCAGACCGGCGAACACGCCCAGCTGCAGGCGCGCCTCGCCCACGGTCAGCACGCTTCCGTGCTGCATGGGATACCGGCGGGAGTCGGCCCGGCGGACGATGGGCACGCCGTCCACCGTGACAGGGCAGCCACGGCGGGGATAGATGTACAGCCCGTGCCCGTTGCGGAAGGTGAAGTCCAGGTGCTGCTTCATCACGTCCGTCACCGGCACCACCACGTCGCAGGTGCGCACAAAGCCCAGAACGCCCTCCTG
>JBGVOA010000575.1:0-1309 GCA_045126095.1 Christensenellales bacterium
GCTCCTGCAGATGGCAGGCGTGATCCGGGCAATGCCCGGCAAATCCTATTGCAGAATCTAAATTTTTCCGGAGGCATATGTTTATGGCTGGTACGAAGCAAAAGCTGATCATCGTCGAGTCGCCCGCCAAGGCGCGCACGATCAGCAAATTTCTGGGCAAGGGCTACAAGGTGGAGGCTTCCCAGGGCCATGTGCGCGATCTGCCCAAGAGCCAGATCGGCGTTGATCCTGAGGACGATTTTGCGCTGAAATATATCACCATCCGCGGCCGCGGCGATATTCTCACCCGCATCCGCAAGGAAGCGCGTTCTGCCAACCAGATCTACCTCGCAACCGACCCGGACCGCGAAGGTGAAGCGATCTCCTGGCACCTGGCCCAGGTGCTCGGCATGGATCTGGAAAAGCCCTGCCGCATCGAGTTCCACGAGGTGACCAAGAAGGCCATCCAGGCCGCGCTGAAGTCTCCCCGCAAGCTGGATATGGGCCGCGTGGATGCGCAGCAGGCCCGCCGTGTGCTGGACCGCCTGGTGGGCTACAAAATCAGCCCGCTGCTGTGGACAAAGATCAAGAAGGGCCTCTCCGCAGGCCGCGTGCAGTCCGTGGCCACCCGCATGGTCGTTATGCGCGAGGAGGACATCGAAGCCTTCATCCCCGAGGAGTACTGGGACGTTGGCGTGAAGCTGCAGGCTCTCCAGGGCCGTGGCCGCAAGGTCAGCTTCCTTGCAAGGCTCGCCACCATTGACGGTGAAAAGGCCGCCATTTCCAGCGCCGCGGACGCTCAGCGCGCCGTCGAGCGCATCAACAGCTCCCGCTTCGCCGTTTCCGGCGTCCGCCATGGCGAAAAGCGCAAGATGCCCGCGGCTCCCTTCACCACCTCCAGCCTCCAGCAGGAGGCCAGCCGGAAGCTGAACTTCACCACGGCAAAGACCATGCAGGTCGTGCAGCAGCTCTATGAAGGCGTTGATCTGGAAGGTGAGGGCACGCAGGGTATTGTCACCTACATCCGTACGGACAGCGTGCGCGTCTCCGATGACGCACTGGCTGCCCTGCGCGATTACATCCCCGAGCGCTTCGGTGCGGAATACCTGCCCGAAAAGCCCAATGAGTACCGCGGGCGCAAGAACGCCCAGGACGCCCATGAGGCCATCCGCCCCACCGACGTCCGCCGCACGCCGGAAAAGATCAAGGCCAGCCTGACCAAGGAGCAGTTCAACCTGTACCGCCTGATCTACAACCGCTTCATTGCCAGCCAGATGATGCCCGCGCTGTATGAAACGATGACGATGGACGTGACCGGTAACGGCATCGG
>JBGVOA010000576.1:0-2557 GCA_045126095.1 Christensenellales bacterium
CCCTCGCCGTCAAAGGCCGCGTCGCCCTGCACGTCAAAATACCAATAGGGATAGTACACGCCGGAGAACATTTCCAGCTGGCCCTCGTCAAAGAAGCGGCTGTCCACAAAGCGTTTGCGGCGGATGTACTCCATGAAGCGCTGCTTGGCCGTTTCCTTGTCGATGGCGAAGGGCACCACGCCATCGGGACGGAAGTCGTCATCCAGGCGATCCTGCAGCACGATGGGGCTGTGGCAATAAAAGCAGCGCGTGGCCGCCGTGGTGGCCTCGGTGACCACCTCCGCGCCGCACATCTGGCAGTGATAGCCCTTCATCCCGGCGGACGCGCTGCTCTCCCCGGACGGTTCCTGCGCCTGGGCAGCCTCAGCCGCCTCCTCGCGCCGGGCAGACTCCTCCCGCAGATCCTCCTCGGACAGCACCTGCCCGCAGTACAGGCACTTGAACTTCTGCAGCGCCGCATCAAACTCCAGATATCCGCCGCAGCAAGGACACTTGAACATGATCGTACTCACGCCGCATCCCTCCATTCTTCCATAGCTGTGTATATCATACCATATTTCCGCTTTTTCTGCAAGTGGGCGCTGTATACAGCGTGAATCGCCCGAATTCAGACGCGGATATCTCCATTTTCTCTTGACGGAATAGCCGGAACGTTGTATTATGAAGGTGGTTTTACATGCGGTTCGTCAACAGCAGAATGCATCCTTTTGCAAAGGGAGGCAGGCTGTCCGCAACAAGATGTAACCGCTTACAGACATTTTTACAATGAAAGGACGATGTCCCATGGAGTTCCTGGAGAAGCTTTCCCTCGCCGGTCTGGTTCCGGTCATCGCCATCAACGACGCGGACGACGCTGTGCCGCTGTGCAAGGCTCTGGCTGACGGCGGTCTGCCGGTGGCTGAGATCACCTTCCGCACCGCTGCTGCGGAGGAGTCCATCCGTCGCGTGCACGAGGCGCTGCCCAACGTGCTGCTGTGTGCCGGTACCGTTCTGACCACCGATCAGGTGGACCGCGCGGTGAACGCGGGCGCTGCCGCCATCGTGTCCCCCGGCCTGAACCCCACTGTGGTCAAGTACTGCATCGACAAGGGCATCCCGGTGTGCCCCGGCACGGGCAACCCCTCTGATATCGAGGTTGCCATCTCCCTGGGCCTGGACACGGTGAAGTTCTTCCCCGCCGAGCCTCTGGGCGGCCTGAAGCTGCTCAAGGCCATGGCCGCGCCCTACACCACCATGAAGTTCATGCCCACCGGCGGCATCAACGAGAACAACATGCTGGACTACCTGGCCTTTGACCGCATCCTGTGCTGCGGCGGCTCCTGGATGGTTCCCGGCGACGCCGTGAAGGCCAAGGATTGGGACAAGATCACCGAGCTGACCCGCTCTGCCGTCAACAAGATGCTGGGCTTCGAGATCCGTCACATCGGCATCAACACCGAGTCCGCCGAGGAGTCCATGGCTGAGTGCAAGAAGCTGGCTGCCCTGATGGGCATGCCCATCAAGGAGGGCAACTCCTCCAACTTCGTGGGTACCGGCGTGGAGATCAACAAGTACATGGGCCGCGGCAAGCATGGCCACATCGCCATCGGCACCAACAGCGTCAAGCGCGCCAAGTGGCACCTGGAGCAGCGCGGCTACAAGTTCATCGAGGACTCCGCTGTCGTCAAGAACGGCAAGCTGATTGCTATCTACCTCGAGGACGAAGTCGCCGGCTTTGCGGTGCACCTTGTCCAGAAGTAAGCGCTTGATATCCAAGTTGTCCAACATGTTGCTTTTTCACCTCATCACCCGCTGCGGCGGGAGCTTCCCCTCAAGGGGAAGCCAGGGAACGGGTCCGCTGAGCCTTCCCCTTGAGGGGAAGGTGGATTCGCCGCAAGGCGAAGACGGATGAGGTGGAAACCCTCACACCACACCAGGCTACTGAAAATAGAAAATGGAGGTACACTTAAAATGGGCAAGATTATTACTTTCGGCGAGATCATGCTGCGTCTGAAGTCCCCCGCTTACGAGCGCTTCTTCCAGAGCCCCACTCTGGAGGCCACCTTCGGCGGCGGCGAGGCCAATGTTTCCGTGTCCCTGGCCAACTACGGCCTGGACACCGCTTTCGTGACCGTGCTGCCCAAGAACGACGTGGCTGAGGCCTGCATCCGCGAGCTGCGCGGCTTCGGCGTTGACACCACCAAGATCGCCCGCGGCGGCAACCGCGTGGGCATCTACTTCCTGGAGACCGGCGCTGTGCAGCGTCCCTCCAAGGTCATCTACGACCGTGCCGGCTCCTCCATCTGCGAAGCCAAGCCCGGCGACATCGACTGGGATTCCGTCCTGGAAGGCGCCACCTGGTTCCACTTCACCGGCATCACCCCCGCCATCTCCCAGGGCGCTGCTGACCTGACCCTGGAGGCCCTGAAGGCCTGCAAGGAGCGCGGCATCCACGTGTCCTGCGACCTGAACTACCGCAAGAACCTGTGGAAGTACGGCAAGCGCGCCGACGAAGTGATGACTGAGCTGGTCAAGTACGTCGACACCGTCATCTCCAACGAGGAAGACTTCCAGAAGG
>JBGVOA010000577.1:0-4131 GCA_045126095.1 Christensenellales bacterium
GTTGTCGATGGACATGATGCCGCCGCGGATGATCTCGGCCACATACGCGCCGGAGTTCAGGCCGAAGGAGAGCGTGGCGACCATCACAGCCTTGTTGAGCTTCAGGCCCAGCACGGTGACCTCAAAGGACGGGAAGCCCACGAAGATGACGTAGCCCATGATCAGCAGCTGGACCATCATGGGCGTGCCGCGGAACACCGTCGTATACGCCTTGAAGAAGCCGTTGGCCAGCCCCAGGAAGAACTTGCCCACGCCCGGCTGCATCTTTGCGCCGTTGGTATCCCACACGGAGCGCACCACGGCCATCATCACGCCCAGCACAATGCCGATCAGCAGCGCGCCGACGGTCAGCAGCATCGTCATGCCCAGGCCCGTCAGCAGCCACCGGCCTCGGCCGCCGTGGATGAAGTTCAGGTAGAAGTCGAACTTGATGTCCTCCCACCACTGGCCCAGCTCACTGTCCGCCAGAGGGCGGATGATGGCGGCGTCCAGGTAGACCTGGCGGCCTTCCACCTCCACGGGCGTTTTCCCGGCGTTCTGGGAGGACTTGATGTGCTGCGCCTCCGAGACGGGGTTCTTGCCGATCCAGTCGCGCTGCGTATAGACGGACTGCACCTTGCCGGCCCGCAGCAGCCAGATGTGCACCACGCCGTCCTGGGTGTATTCCGTCGCCAGCACCTTGGCCGACACCTTGTTTTCACCGATCAGGCTGTCAGCAGAAAGCGATGCGTCGCCGTACAGGTAGACCGTGCGCGTGTCTGTGGGCTGCAGGAGCGTTGCGTAGGCATAGCCGTCCTTGTCGATGGCTGCATAGAGCTTGTCAGCGCTGGCCGCAGCTGCTTTCGCAGAGCCGTCGCTGCCCTCCGCAGCCGCAGGCAGCAGCGCCGTCAGCAGCAGCACAGCCAGCAGCAGCACCGTCAGCAACCTGTTTCCCTTGATCTTCAATGGTATATCCTCCTCAGGTATGCAAAGGGGTCAAATACAGGAAAGAAGGGAACGGCGAAAACCGCTCCCTTCGCGCCCCGGCCCGACGCCTTCCGGCAGCCCGGCCAGAGATGTTATCACTCCTCGACGGGGATGTAGTACTCGATGATAGAGGCGATGGTGCCGTCGGCGATCAGAGCCTCCAGGGCGGCGTTGAACTCAGCCAGCAGGGGGCTGCCCTTGGCGAAGCAGGCGGCGTAGTTCTCGGTCACGTACTCGGTAGCCAGAATCTTCAGGCCCTCGTTGGCAGCGACGTAAGCCTTCGCGGGCTCGTTGTCGATGATCACGCAGTCCACCATGCCGGCCTTCAGGGCCATCACAGCCTCGTTGCCGTTGGGGTAGCGGTTGATGGTCGCCAGGCCGACCTCTTCCAGATCCCAGGTGCTGTACAGGTCGCCGGTGGTGGCCATCTGCACGCCGATGGTGTGCATGGCGCCCTCAGCGAACAGGTCATCCACAGAGGTGATGGCGGAGTCCTCGCGGACGATGACCACCTGCACGCCGGTGGCGTAAGAGGTGGAGAAGTCCACGGACAGCAGACGCTCCTCGGTCACGGTCATGCCGGCCAGGCCGAAGCTCGCTTCGCCGCTGATGACGGCGGGGATGATGGCGTCGAAGTCCATATCGGCCACGGTGAAGTCATAGCCCATCTTGGCGGCAACCGCAGCGGCGATCTCCACGTCGATGCCCACGATCTCGGTGCCCTCGTAGAACTCATAGGGCGGGAAGGACGCGTTGGTCGCCATGATCAGCGTGCCCTTGGACTCAGTCGTCTCGGCCACGGCAGCCACGCTGCACAGAACCAGCATCAGGGACAGAACAAGCGCAATCAGCTTCTTCATTGTTATTTCCTCCTAAATGATTGTTGGAGTGATGTACAAGTGGCATTATACGCCCCTTTTGCCCTGTTGTCAACGGGTATCTGCATAAAAATGCACAGAAAAAACGTTTGCGGCTGACTCAAATGCATTTATGCAACACCGTATACATCATATATACACTTTCTTGTTCCGCACGGTCGGATTGCATGCCATTGAGGTCAAATCCGGCACGCCGGGCTGCATAGTGCGGAAAAACACTCATTCGGGCTGTTTGCAACGCCGCTCCCATTCAGCCCGATCAAGCCGGTAGACGCGGAGGCGCTCGCCATCCGGCGCATCGTATTCCACCACGAAGGCCATGCCGTTTTTCATCGCCGTGCGCCAGGAGGGCTCGTTCTCCGCGTTCATGTAGGAGTACACCGCCGGGAAGCCAAAGCGCTCAAAGGCGACGCGGATGCAGGCCGCCGCCGCTTCGGAGGCATAGCCCTGCTGCCAGTACCGCTTGTTGATGTGGTAGCCGATCTCCGGCAGCCACTGGCCGTGGATGGGCTGCATGGTGATGCCGCAGTCGCCGATGAACTCGTCCGTTTCCTTGAGCGTCACCGCCCAGAGGCCGAAGCCGTGCTTGCGGTAGTTGTCAAACGTCCAATCCAGCCAGCGGCGGACGCCCACGTCGTCGTAGGGCTTGGGGTAGTACTTCATCGTCTCCGCGTCGGTGAGGATGGCAGCCAGCGCGTCGCGGTCAGCCTCGGTCATCTCGCGGAGGAAGAGGCGGGGTGTTTCGATTTGCATGGGTGGCTCCTTTCATCAGCGCACATACCCCATCCGCCGCAAAAACGGCTGATAGCGCACATGCTGTGTGTCGATCATCCCGTCCGAGTTGGCGAAAGCAGCGAACTCTGCCTCCGTCACCCAGCGGTACGCGATGGTCTCCCCTTCCTGCAGCGTCACAGCAGCCTTATCGCCAGCCGTGACACACAGGTACTGCTGATAGATCGTGTTGTGGGAGACAACACAGCCGATTTCCGTGAAGGTGCCGTCAGCAATGCCTGTTTCCTCCAGCAGTTCCCGCCGGGCGCAGGTCATTGCGTCCTCCCCTTGCAGGGCCGAGCCGCCAGCCGTGGCCTCCCAGTACCCGGGGTAGCCCTGCTTGCGCAGGTCGCGCTGCATCAGCAGGTAATCGCCGTCCACATGCCGGACGAGGATCTCGCAGACCAGGTGGTACAGGCCAGCGGGGATCGGTTCGCCGCGGACGAGCGTGCTGCCCGCAGGCGTGCCGTCGGAGTGGTAGGCGTCCCAGATTTCCATTGCTTTCACCTCTGTTTTCATATGCACAGCGCGGCATTCCCTGTAGGGGCGAGCATTGCTCGCCCGTCTCCGTGCGCGGGATGCTTGCGGGGGGAAAAGGGCGTGATGGCTCTGTTTCCTTGGGGCTTGTGCGGGAGTGGTTGGCTTTTGATTACTGTACTTTGTTGTCTTTTCCTTTGGAGTTGAGCGGACTGTTTGAACGATCGGGGATCGTTCAAAGGCGTCGTGGGGCAGCGGCGGCGCCTATGGGTGGGTTTTCTTTTGAAGGTGGAGCTTGCCGTTGCGTGCCTCCGGCGGGCAGGGCCTCCGCGGCCCTGCACCCCGTAAGGGCCAGTCGGCCCTTAACCCATCCTTGGGCCGGGGCTTGTCGTATCAGGTGCCGGTTGAGCGGTAGCGGCGCACGCCCCAGTACCACACGCGGGTCATCAGCGCGAAGAACACCGCACCGGCCAGCGGCGTGACGAAGTACCATCCCGACGCGAGGCTCGTCATCGGCTGCCCCAGCACCCACGCCACCGGCCAGTGCATGCACAGCGCAAAGGGCGCCACATACGTAAACAGCACCGCCAGCGGCTTCGGAAAGATATCCACAGGATATTGACAGGTCGACCGCCCGCCATAGGTCAGCACATTCACCATCTCGATGGACTTGACCGAGAAGAAGCACATCGTCGCCTCGATCATGAACAGCCCCAGCGTCAGCAGCATGCTGCAAACGACGACCTCCAGCATCAGCAGCACCTTCGCCGCCGTCCAGGCGATATCTAGCCGTGCCGCCGCGATCACGATGGCCGCCACGCCCACGGCGCAGGAGCCGATCCTTCGCGGGTCCAGCTGGCTGCACAGCACCTGCAGCAGCAGCGGACGGGGCCGCAACAGCAGTGAATCGAACTCGCCCCTGCCCACGAAGCCCTGGAACGCCGCTACGCCGCGCCCGAACAGCTCCGTCAGCGCGAAGCTCGCCTGCATCACGCCGAAGAAGAACATAATCTCCATCGCCTGCCAGTGGCCCACCACA
>JBGVOA010000578.1:0-9187 GCA_045126095.1 Christensenellales bacterium
GTGCTGGGTGCGGTGCTGATCCGCCTGTTTGGCGGATGGGTCGGGCTCACGGCGCAGCTGACGCTCGGCGAAACCGTGCTCACCCTTCTGGCGGCGGCGCTTATGGGGATGGGCTTTGGCGTGACGCCCGCCATCCGCGCAGCAGGCCTGGAGGTGGTGGACGCGCTGCGCAGCGAGTGAGGCCTTTGTGAAATCTTCATAGAGAATCTGGCGCATCCCTGTCCGTTCAATACATTCTGCACAAGGAATAGCAAAAAGAATTATCAATCCTGCCAATTCACTTTTTGGGGGATTTCCGCTATAATATGTGTAGTTGACACGAGCACCGCTCATGTCGGTGCTCTTTTACTCAACATCAGAGGAGGAAACGATTATGGCAAGCGTATCCCTGCAGCACATTTACAAGGTGTACGCCGGCGGCGTTACCGCTGTCAGCGACTTCAACCTGGACATCAAGGATAAGGAATTTATCGTTCTGGTCGGCCCCTCCGGCTGCGGTAAGTCCACCACCCTGCGTATGGTCGCCGGTCTGGAAGAGATCTCCGATGGCGAGCTGTACATCGGCGACAAGCTGGTCAACGACGTCGCTCCCAAGGATCGCGATATCGCCATGGTGTTCCAGAACTACGCTCTGTACCCCCATATGACCGTGTTTGACAACATGGCCTTCGGTCTGAAGCTGCGTAAGACCCCCAAGGATGAGATCAAGCGCCGCGTGGAAGAGGCTGCCAAGATCCTGGGCATCGACCACCTGCTCAACCGTAAGCCCAAGGCTCTGTCCGGCGGTCAGCGTCAGCGTGTTGCTCTGGGTCGTGCTATCGTTCGTGAGCCCAAGGTCTTCCTGTTCGACGAGCCCCTGTCCAACCTGGACGCCAAGCTCCGCGTGCAGATGCGTACCGAGATCACCAAGCTCCATCAGCGCCTGCAGACCACCTTTATCTACGTTACCCATGACCAGACCGAAGCTATGACCATGGCTTCCCGTATCGTGGTTATGAAGGACGGCGTTGTGCAGCAGGTGGATACCCCCCAGAATCTGTACGATTTCCCCGCCAACGAGTTCGTTGCCGGCTTCATCGGCTCTCCCCAGATGAACTTCTTCGACGTCCGTCTCCGCAAGGAAGGCAACGACGTTGTGGCCGTCTTCGGCGACAACAAGATCACCGTGCCGCGCGGCAAGATCGAGAAGTTCTATGACGAGTCCTACATCGGCCGCGAGGTCGTGATGGGCATCCGTCCCGAGAACATCCACGACGACGAGATGTTCCTGTCCGCCAATCAGGACGCCACCATCGCCGTTGACGTTGAAGTCACCGAGAAGATGGGCTCCGAGACCTACCTGTACCTGACCACCACCGGCAAGGAAGGCAACATCATCGCCCGCGTGAACGCTCGTACCACCACCAATGCCGGTGAGAAGATCACTGTCGCCTTCGACGTGAACCACCTGCACTTCTTCGACAAGGAGACCAGCCGCACCATCCTCGAGTCCGAGGCTGTGCCCGCTCCCCGTCAGCAGTAATCCTTATTGAATCTTATCAAGGCGGCTCCCGGATTCCGGGAGTCGCTTTTTGTTTGGTTGAGACACGGGTCTTCCTGTAAGTTGTACCGCAGTTTTGTAACAATTCAACAAAAATACCGCGATTTCTGAAAGTTTCCGCTTTTCATATGCCGCGAAGTGTGATATAATATTTGGCATGATATGCTTTCCCTGCCGCAAAGGCAACGCGGCATATGAAAGGGGCGTTTTTTGATGACGGAAAAGCATCAGCAGGCAATGATGGAGCAGATTCTGTCGAAGCTCACCTTGCCAGTGGAAATGATGGATAAAGAGGAATGCGGTGTTGCGCTGGCGGACGGAGACATGCCCAGTCAGCAGGGCGCATGGCTGTATATGGCTGTTTCCGGGACGCGTTATGTGCTGCGCTGCCGTGCGGAGGACGCAGGCGCGCAGGATGTGCTGCTGCTGGCGGCACAGCTGCTCAGCACCATGAGCGTCGATAAGGCAATGCATGCGGAGGACCGCTTTGCGGTGTATCGCCGCGCGCTGCGGGGTGAACTGACCGGCAGCGAGCTGGAGGCGCTGGGCCATGAGCATCAGCTGCCGGAGGAGCTGCACCGGTGTGTGATGATCTTCCACATCGTGCAGACGGAAAATGAGCGCGCCTACGATCTGCTGCGGGATATCACCCCCATGCAGGAGCGCGATGTGCTGATCGATATGGACAGGCATTCCGCTGTGCTGATCAAGGACATCTCCGACGACGAGAACGTGGAGGAGCTGACCCAGTACGCGCAGGCGCTGCAGGAGACGCTGATGGGCGAGACCGCGCACCAGATGACCATCGGTGTGGGCCGTGGCTGTCATATGCTTGAGGAGCTGCGGGAAAGCTATGCAGAGGCCCGCCGCGCCATCGAAGTGGGCCGCACCTTCAAGCCGGAGGAGAGCATCTATGTTTATAGCCGCCTGATCCTCGAACGCTTTCTGATGGAGCTGCCGCAGGATATCAGCGCCAATTATCACAGCCTGCTGTTCAACCGCCGCAACCAGCGCCTCTTCAATGAGGAGATGCTCTATACCATCGACATGTTCTTCCGCAAGGATCTGAACCTGTCGGACACGGCGCGTCAGCTGTACATCCACCGCAACACGCTGGTGTACCGCCTGGATAAGGTGCAGAAGCAGACAGGCTTGGATCTGCGCTCCTTCACGGACGCAGTCACCTTCAAAATCCTGATGGAGCTCAAGCGCGTGGGCGGCGAAAAGCCGTCGCACCGCAAGAATTGATCGATCTGGAGGGGTCAATATGAAGAAGAAGCTGATTCTCTTCGTCAGCCTGGTGCTGGCGGCATGCATGGCCAGCAGCTGCGCCTATCTGCCGGATATGCTCAGCGGCGATATGCTCAATGAGACCGCGAGCACGTCCGCCGGAAATGCGCCTGCAGGCGATACGGTGACGCTCTCCCGTGAGGCTTACGAGCGCTATCAGCAGTTCGACGTGCTGCTGGAGCTGATGGACATGGCCGATGCGTACTACTACGAGGAGGTCAACACCCAGGACATGCTGGATGGCGCCGCCAATGGTCTGCTGCAGGGCCTGGGCGACCCCTACACGTTCTACTACACGCCCGAGGAGTTCGCGGAGCTGTGGGAGGAGGACGAGGGCGAGTATGCCGGCGTTGGCATCCAGATCAGCACCTCCTACCTGACCGGCCTGTGCACCGTCAGCCGTGTGTTTGATAACGGACCGGCCCGCGCCGCCGGCATCCACAAGGGCGATATCCTCTACATGGTGGAGGACATGTATGTCAATTCCTCTACCATCAACGACGCGGTGGAAGTGATGCGCGGCACCCCCGGCACGGATGTGACCGTGAAGGTTCTGCGCGGCACGGAGGAACTGACCTTCACGCTGACCCGCGCGACGATCACCGTAAACCGCATTGAATCCGGCATGCTGAACGACAAGGTGGGCTACATCGTCCTGTACGAGTTTGCGGGCGAGTGTGCCGCCGAGTTTGCCACGCACCTGCAGGCGCTGGAGCAGCAGGGCATGGAGGGCCTCATCATCGACCTGCGCGATAATCCCGGCGGCTGGGTGGACGACGCGGAGTCCATTGCGGACTGCTTCCTGGACAAGGGCACCCTGTGCTACCTGCAGTACAAGGATGGCAGCCGCGAGTACTACCGCACCAAGACCGACCGCAGCGACCGCCTGGGCCTGCCGCTGGTGATCCTGGTGAACGAGAACAGCGCATCCTCCTCCGAGATCCTGACCGGCGCGCTGAAGGACCGTGCGAACGCCACTGTGGTTGGCGTGCAGAGCTACGGCAAGGGCATCGTGCAGAGCGTGGTGACGCTGGACGGCGGCGCCGGCATGCAGATGACCGTTGCGCAGTACTACACCCCCAACGGAAACGCGGTGCACAAGCTGGGCATCACCCCGGATGTGGAGATCGCGCTGCCCCAGGGCGACAACGGCATGTACGAGTTCGGCGACCTGAACGACCCGCAGCTGGCCAAGGCCCTGGAGGTCATGGTGCAGAAGCTGGGCAACTGAATATCAGGCGGACGTTCCCAAAGGAGCGTCCGCCTTTATGATGCCGTCAGCGCATAGAAAAAGCACCCGGATTTTTCCGGGCGCTGTAAGGGATGGCTTATTCCTCTTCGGTGGGTTCGTCTTCATCATCCAGTCCGGCCGCCTCAGCGTCGGCCTCGAGCTGGGCGGTGAAGAGGTCGAAAACAGCGTTCAGCACGTTCTCGTCCTCAATGCCGACGTAGGTTTCCTCCTCGCCGTTGCGCACCGCCTGCAGGATCAGCACGTTGTCCTCCTCGTCCTCCTCAGCCTCCAGGGGGAGAAGCACCAGGTAATCCTTCTCGTCGTACTCGACCACGTCCAGCAGGAGGAAGTCTACCTCGTTGCCGTCGTCGTCCGTCAGGGTGATGATGCTGTCGTCATCCAGCTGAATCATGTCCGTTTCCTCCTCAGAATCGGCTTACTCCGCGTCGGTGAAGAGCGCGTCGTCGTCCTCGTCATCCTCGTCGACAAACAGGGCCTTGGCTTCCTCGAAGATGGAAACGAGCAGCTCCTCGTCCTCCACGTCCACAAACTCCTCGGTCTCCTCGTCCACGATGACGGACTTGAGGATCATCACCTCGTCGTCCTCCTCGTCCTGGGGCACCAGCACAACGTACTCGTCCTCGTCGCGGGTGATGCGGCAGGCGATATCGTAGATGTACTCGTTGCCGTCCTCATCGGTCATAACGACCACGTCCTCGAAATCCTCGTTCATCTCGGGGGTGTTGTTGATATCGGTCATGGGAATTTCCTCCTTGTTGCCACGTTTTGCGGCTATTGCTGATCCCATTGTACCACAAGAGGCGGCGCAAAGCAAGCGTGATTTGACGCTGTGGGCGGGAAGTGTTATAATGGCTGGGGGTGAAGAGGATGAACATGCAGATTCCCGCGCAGATTGCGGCGCATTTGCCGGCTGCGGCGGGCAGCCCGGAGGACATCGGCTGCTCCGGCGCAACGGTGCTGGACTACGGCGATCGCTTCCTGAAGGTGCAGGAGGAGTGCAACGTGTCCGCCAACGAGTACTACATGCTGCGGTGGATGCAGGGGCGCGTGCCGGTGCCGGAGATCATCGCAGCGGCGCAGGCGGACGGCCGCCGGTGGCTGCTGACGAGCCGCATGCCCGGCCAGTACCTGTGCACGGAGGCTTTGCTGGACGATCAGCGCCGTCTGGCGGAACTGTGCGCCCAAGCCCTGCGGACGCTGTGGTCGGCGGACATCACGACCTGCCCCACAACCCGCACGCTGGAGGACAAATTCGCGGAAATTGACGCGGGCCTGCGCGGCGGCTGGATCACGAAGGAGCAGGCGGGCGACCCGACCATCTACGATACGAGCGCGGGTGGCTTTGCGTCCCCGGCGGCGCTCTTTGACTGGCTGGTGAAGCACCGTCCACAGGAGGAGCTGGTGTTGACCCACGGCGACCTGTGCCTGCCAAACATCTTTGCCAATGAAAACGGCCTGACGGGATTCATTGACGTAGGCCTGGCGGGCGTGGCGGACAAGTGGGTGGACATTGAAAAGTGCCTGTGGAGCATGTGGGCCAACACCACGGGCTTCTTCGGCGGCAAGCAGCGGCCCTTTGACCGCCAGCTGCTCTTTGACGCGCTGGGCATGCAGCCTGACGAAGATAAGCTGCGATATTATGGCTTGCTGGACGCGCTGTGCTGACAAAAGCGAACCGGGCAGGGAAATGAACCCTGTCCGGTTTTCGTATGCTGTTATTCGCGGATGACAAGCTCCAGCGGCCAGTGGTCGGAGCCCTTCACACGGTTGTGGGCGCGGCAGTCCGCCAGCTGATCTGCGAATCGGGCGGACACGAGGAAGTAGTCCATGCCCATGGCGCGGATGCCCTTGCGGTAGGCAAAATCGCCCGCTTTGCCGTCGGGGTGGAAGAGGCGGTATGCGTCCACAAAGCCTGCGTTCAGGATGGCGGTCAGCCCGCTGCGCTCCTCCTGGGTATAGCCGGGGACATGCATGCCCTGCGCCTTGCCGGTGAGGTCGGCTGCGTTGTAGGCCGCGTTCATGTCGCCGCAGAGGATGACGGGTTTCTCCGCATCCAGCGCGGTTACGAAGGCCAGAAGGGCCGCGTCCCATTCCGTCCGCTCCACCAGGCGCGAAAGGTCAGGCGCAGCGTTGGGTGCATAACAGTTGACGAGGTAGAATCTGCCATAATCCAGCGTGATGATGCGCCCTTCCGCGTCGAACACCTCGTGACCAAGGCCGGTGTAAGCGCCCTGGGGCTCCTGCATTGTCAGCACCGCCGTGCCGGAATAGCCGGGACGATCCGCATAGCTCCAGTATTGGTGGAAACCTGGCACGTCCACGCCGCCCTGGCCCTGCTGCAGCTTCGTCTCCTGCAGGCAGTACACGTCTGCGTCCAGCGCGGCGAAGGCGTCCAGAAAGGTGCGCCCCATCAGCGACCGGAAGCCGTTGATGTTCCAGGAAATGATCTTCATGGCTCGTACCCCTGTTCCTTCCAGCAGGGCGGGTTGGTGGAGTCGACGCCCGTGTAGCACTCCGGGTACAGCGCGGCGGTGGAGTAGGGCTCGTCTCCGGCGTAGAGGTGGCCGATGTCGCCCAGCTGCATGCAGCGCCAGACGCATTCGCCCTTCACGCGCTCCTCGGTGATCAGCGTCGTGACGGAGGAGGGCTGGGCGCAGAAGCAGTGCCACAGCACCACCGGCGAAATGCCCAGCAGATAGCCAAGACAGGCCGCCGTGATGCCGAAATGGCAGAAGAGCACCAGCGTGTCCGCCTTGTTATCCTCGCAGCGCCAGAGGTGCCCGTCCCGCACATAGCCGTGGCGGCCCAGCAGCTCGTCCAGGCCGGCTTTGGTCTCTTCCCAGATGTCGGCCACATTGCCCTCGGCCATCAGGGGATCATTCAGCCAGGTGTCGTAGCCGCGAAGGCCCTCGCGGGGCATCCAGATGGAGGGCTTGTAGTCCCACGGGATGCGGTGGTGGCCGTTCTCCGGGTCGATGGAGCGTCCGCGGTACTCGGCCAGCCAGGGCAGCACCTCCGCCTCGCGCCCGACCTTCTCCAGCGTGTAGCGGGCGGTCTCCCGGGCACGGCCCAGCGGGGAGGAGTAGAAGGCCTTCACGTCCAGCTTTGCCAGGCGCTCCGCCAAAAGGGCGGCCTCCCGGTGGCCCTTCTCCGTCAGGGAGTCGATGGCATACCACGGCTCGGCGTGGCGCACAAACATCAGCTTCATGGGGATCGCTCCTTATCAGAAATGCTCCCGGTGGATCTTCTCAAGCAGCAGCTTGTCCACAGTGTGGGGATCAGGGTGGGATTCCGGCATGCCAAGGGTCAAGATGGCCATCACACCGTACTTGCCGGGGATGCCCAGCAGCTGGCGCACCACGTCCGCAGTGTCGCGGCCGTTCGCCGCCTTGCGCAGGCGAACCTGCAGCCAGCAGCTGCCCACGCCGATGGCGTCGGCCATCAGATGCATCTGCGTCATGGCGCTGCCGCAGTCCTCCACCCACACGTCCACGGCCTCCGCGTCCGCACAAACGACGATGGCGGCCTGGCATTTGCTCAGCAGATTCGACGCGCCGGGGCGACAGTCGCCCAAGGCGTCCAGCATCGCGCGGTCGCGCACAACGACGAACTCCCAGGACCTGCGGTTCTTTGAGGATGCGGCGGCGAGGCCCGCGTACAGGATGGCGTTCAGCTTCTCCTCCGGGATGGGCTCGTCCGTGTACTGCCGCACGCTCCGGCGGTTGAGGATGGTCTGTAGGATGTCCATGTGTACCTCCGTCATAGGGAAAAGGCCGGGCTGCACGTGTCAACCCGGCCGTATGTGTTTACTTCAGCTTCCAGGCCAGGTCGTTGAGGAACAGCTGCTGCTCCAGGCTCTCGACCGTGGTGTCCTTGGTGATGTGGACAAACTCGATGTCCATCATCGTGGCCCAGTCCTTCATCTGCTCGGCGGTCACATCGTAGGAGAGGACGGTGTGATGCGCGCCGCCGGCGGTGATCCAGCACTCCACGCCGGTGGTGAGGTCGGGCATCGCGCGCCACATGACGCGGGCCACGGGCAGGTTGGGCATGTCCATGATGGGCTTGACGCACTCGATGTCCTGGCAGATCAGGCGCAGACGGCCGCCCATGTCCACCAGAGAGACGACGATGGCGCTGCCAGCCTTGCCCTCGAAGACCAGACGGGCCGGGGGCTCGCGGTCGCCGATGCCCAGGGGATGCACCTCGATGCGGGCCTTGTCAGCCGCAACGGAGGGGCAGACCTCCAGCATGTGGGCGCCCAGGCTGTACTCGTTGCCCTTTTCCAGGTGGTAGGTGTAGTCCTCCATGAAGGCGGTGCCGCCGTTCTGACCCTCGGCCATGGCCTTCATGATCGCGGTCATCGCGGAGACCTTCCAGTCGCCCTCGCCGCCGTAGCCGTAGCCCTGCGCCATCAGGTGCTGGGAGGCCAGGCCGGGCAGCTGCTTCATGCCGTAGAGATCCTGGAAGGTGTTGGTGAAGGCCATGCAGCCCTCGGCGTCCAGCATCTTCTTCATCGCGATCTCCTCACGGGCCTGGTAGCGGACGGTCTCGATGTCGTCGGTGGCGATGGTGTACAGGGCCTCGTACTCGGCCATCTTCGCGTCGACCTCAGCCTCGGTCACCTCGTTCATGGTGTCCACCAGCTTGCCCACGGGCCAGGTGTTGACCTGCCAGCCGAGCTTCAGCTGCACTTCCACCTTGTCGCCCTCGGTGACGGCCACTTCGCGCATGTTGTCGCCAAAGCGCATGACCTTCATGCCCTTGCTGACGGCCACGCCCACCGCAGCGCGCATCCAGGAGCCGATGCGGGCCTGCACGTCCTCATCCTGCCAGTAGCCGGCGATGACCTTGCGGGGCCTGCGCAGGCGGGCGGCGATGAAGCCGTGCTCGCGGTCGCCGTGTGCGGCCTGGTTGAGGTTCATGAAGTCCATGTCGATCTCGTCATTGGGGATCTCGCGGTTGTACTGGGTGGCAAAGTGCAGGTAAGGCTTCTGCAGATTGGCAAAGCCGTTGATCCACATCTTCGAGGGGGAGAAGGTGTGGCACCAGGTGATGATGCCAGCGCAGTTCTCGGCGTAGTTCGCCTCGCGCACCACGTCGGT
>JBGVOA010000579.1:0-5558 GCA_045126095.1 Christensenellales bacterium
AAGGTGACCAACCCCGACGGCGTTTACAAGTACACCATCGGCGGCTGAAATGACCAGGGCGCAGTCTACGGGCTGCGCCCTGCCGTTGACCTGGAGAGCATGACCAAGGCGCAGCTGGTGGGATACGCCGCTGAAAACGGCATCCCCGGCGTCACGATGGCCATGCTCAAAGCGGACATGATCGCGGCCATCCGCGCCGCAGAGGAGGCTTAATCATGGCAGTAAGCGTTGCCGCTGTGATGCGGCACATCAACAACTTTTTCGAGGTGGGCTGCATAACCGGCGGATTCGTCATCAGCGGCAACGCCATTGTGCCTGCGCCCGATGCTCCCTGGTGCTTTGTCAAGGGCACATGGATGCATGACGGCGTCTACAAGGTGGAGGGCGGGAAGCTAGCGGGCGTTCCTGATCATCTGCCGGACGAAGAGTCCGACGGCATTGTGTGGCTTCTCAACCCCCCCGCTGATTTCCTCGATCTTTGCGCGCTGATCTCCGCCTACGACGACAAGAACCCGGTCGGCGCTTACATGCAGGAGAGCTTCGGCGGCTACAGCTACATGAGATGGCAGAACGGCAGCATGTCCTGGCAGAAAGCCTTTGCGGCACACCTCGCCCCGTACCGAAAGATGTACACGGAGGTGAAATAATGGCGCCGCTTGAGGACTATTTCGAGGACTTCCAGTTCATGGACTACCGCAGCCAGCCTGACGGCCTGGGCGGCTTTGTACATGAACATGTCCCCGGTGCACCTTTCCGCGCCGGCTGCTACGCGAACCGATCAAACGAGGCGCAGATAGCTGGACGCACTGGCAGCAAGACCATCTTCACCATCACCACCCGCCTCAACGTTGAGCTGGAGCAGAATGATGTGGTGTTGCGCTTGCAGGATGGCAGGCGCTATCGCATCACAGGAAACGCGCTGGACACCACGACTCCTGAGAACGCACAGGAGCAGTTCCGCGTGGTGAATGCGGAGGTGATTGAGTGACAGGCCTAAAGACTGCTTTACAGTGCTTCTTCTCGCAGTTCGGCGTCCCCGCCTATCTGATTGATGACGTTCCCCCCGATGCAAAGCTGCCCTACATCACCTACAGCGTGAGTCTGAGCGACTTTGGCGGGCAAACCGTGCAGACGGCCTACCTGTGGTGCGGAAAGGAGATGCCCTACGGCAATCTGTGGCGCACCACGAAGATGGACGAGATCGAAACGGCATTCCCCGCTGGGGGCCTGATGTTGTCCGTCGATGGGGGGTATGTCATCCTGTACCGCAACAGCACCGACTTCCTGCGCGACTGGCAGGACCCTGAAGACAGCAACGTTATCGGGGCCAGGATCAGCTACATCGCGCAGCACAACCATCTGTAAGAGGTGAAAAATATGAGCAATGCAATCCCCATGCTGCACCCTGTGACGGCTGAAACCGTCCAGCGTTATGCAGTCAACAGCGGCATGCTGGTGACGGGCCTCTCTCTTGAGGGCATCAAGGATGCGGCATCCTTCCTGGCGAAGGTGACCGCGACTGATTTTGCGGCCAACATCCTGGGCGCGACCAGCGGCAACACCACCATCAGCGAAAACCGCCAGACCTGGAGTCCTGACCACAACGGCCTGCGGATCCCCTACAAGGGCAGCACCTATCTGGATACCGCGCAGCCCTCCATCAATGCGACGCTGGTGGAGATGACCCCCGGCAACATCAAGCTGATGAGCGGTGCGGCGGATGTGACCGGTGATGGCACCCAGGCCATTACCATCAAGCCCCGCGCCACCTTCCAGGACGGTGACTACATCGACAGCGTGGTGTGGTTTACCAACTACGGCACCCGTGGCATCATCGGTGCGTGCATCGAGAATGCGCTGTGCGTCAGCGGCCTGAACTGGTCTGTGGACGACAAGAAGGTCGCCACCTGCAACGTTGAGTTCAAGGCCCACAGCGCTACTCCTGTGATGAGCGATAACCTGCCCATCAAGTACTTTATTTTCCTGAACGAGGCTCAGTCCTAACCCTATTTGCGGCCCCTTGTCTGATGACATGTGGGCCGCTTTTCTTGAATGGAGGACATCACATGTCTTTTGAACAGCTCGCAGACCTTTTTAGCATTGGGGAAAGCATCGTGGAATGTGAGGCCCCCTGGCCTTGTATGCTGTCTCTTTTGATGCAAGGTCGCCTGCAGGAGCTTGTGAAGGTATTGTGTGGTCCTGATGCGATGGAGAAAGACGTCCTTACGACGGTTGCGATTTTCAGACGCAAAGCATTCGACATGGCTGTTCCGTATTTCAAGACGATTAAAATCTGCGGGGGCGAGGATGTATGCGGCGTGCTCTATGAGTACAGACCACGCGACCTGAAATCGCTGTTTCTCCTCATCAAGAAGAGGCAGAAAGAGGAATTTAAGACGCGGTACATAGCAGATCTGCTCCGGTTGATTGTCCTGTCGAAGAGTCGGGAAGGATCAAGCATCCCCACGCTGGATGAATGCTTGACCCGAAAACCGGCGCCGGTTGAGCAAAGCGGGCAGGATATCATGGAGAAGATCATCGCTGCTGCGCTTGGGAAAACACAGGAGGAATGAAATGACTACTGAAAAAGCTTTTGACCAGATGCTGAAGATTGCTCCCCACCTTGCCGCGATCCTTGATGACGCTGATGCGGCTGACATCATTTCCGAGGTGCGCGAAACGAAGGGCAACAAACCGGCAGGCGAGACAATGAAAGCAATTGTCCCGTTGTTTGCCGGAAAGCATCGCGAAGACCTCTATGCCATCGTTGCTCACCTTAGCGATATGCAGGTGGAGGATGTCAGGGAGCAGCCCATTGCGAAGACGATCAAGTCTTTGCAGACGATGCTTTTGCAGGAATCCATTATTTTCTTCATGACTTGCATGCAGATGATCCGCAGCATTTGACCTGGGAGGGATAAGCCTTGACTCTTTTTGAATTGGATGCTGTGCTTCGCCTGGACTCGCGAGATTTTGACACCGGGATCGACCGGACGAGCCGGGAGAGCAGGTCTTTTGCGCAGAGCATCGGCGCGGATGCGGAGAGTATCAAAGAGGCGTTTACGAACGCTTTTTCTTTTTCTGTCGGTCAGGTGATGGCGGAGGGCTTCCTCAATTTTCTTGGATTCTCAAGAGAGTTCGTTCAGGAGAGTATACAGGTGGCCGCCTCTGTGCAGCAGACCAATGAGAAAATCAAGGTGCTCTTTGGCGAAAGCGGTGCCGCCGCGATTGATGTATGGGCTGCCGGGATGAAGGAAGGGTACGGTATTTCTTCGCAGGCGGCGAAGGAATACGCATCCACGATTGCCGGTATATTCGGAAATGATATGATCGGTCTGTCGGAAGATGAGCTGCTCGATATGTCGATGCGGTTGGTTGAGCTGACCGGCGACCTTGCCTCCTTCCATAATATCAGCGTAGATGTTGCATGGCAAAAACTCCTGTCTGGTATGCGCGGTGAAACGGAAGCGATTGAAGACCTGGGTGTTGACGTCCGTGCAGCATCCGTTGCTCAGTTCCACAATATAACAGAAGCACAGTGGGGACAACTGACGCAGTATGACCGTGTTACGAAATTATACGAATATATCCGTTCGTCCACATCCCATGTAACGGGTGATTTCTCCCGCACGTCGGACACCTTCAACAACCAAATGGCAATGTTCGCGGCGAACATTGAGGAACTGAAGGGCTTGATCGGTGAGGGACTTATTCCGGCGGCAAACAGCTTGATTACCTTCATGAACACACTGTTCGAGGACAACAGGTCAGGCGCAGAGGTTG
Organism: Christensenellales bacterium; assembly: GCA_045126095.1. Taxonomy (GTDB): domain Bacteria; phylum Bacillota; class Clostridia; order Christensenellales; family Aristaeellaceae; genus UBA11524. The sequence continues at coordinate 3,784 of JBGVOA010000579.1, forward strand.
TAAGCGACCTGGGAGAGAGCTTCGCGACGACCTATACTGATATCGGCATCACTACGCAGAATGCCCTGTCGTTGATTAGCGCCTTGGAACGCATGCAGAATGATGGTGTTAACCTGTCCGATGAATACAGTGAGTATGCGACTGTACTGGGCCAGCTTCAGACGCTGCTACCGTCTATCAGCGGGCTGATCGACGATCAGACTGGTGCCATTTCCGGCGGAACAGAAGCGCTCCGTGCCCATGTGGAAGCCTGGGAGCAGGACGCTATGGCGGCTGCGCGCAGTCAGATCCTCTCCGACTATTACAAGGAAGTTGTTGAACAGGAAATCAAGGTGCGGAAGCTGAAGGCTGAGTATCAGGTGGCGCATGCTGCGGAGAATGCTGCGATAAGAACGGGAGGACAGGCGAAGCAAGAGGCTGCAGATTACCTGATGCGTACATATCCCAGCGCCTATCCAACGAGCGACATGGTATACCGTGATTTCTTAGGCCAGAGTGCGGGAGAATATGGTTTGCTGTATCAGCTTAAGAAGCAGGGCAAAAAGGATCCGACTGCCCAGGCATACTACGCGTCCATCACTGCAGCGAACGAAGCGTATTATGATGCTGAAGCCTATGATAAGGAACAGACACTCCTTGCTGAAGAAGCGAAGCTTGAGGAATTGCGTGAGAATGCCGAAACGCTCAATGCTATCATAAGTGAAATGAACCTTGCTTTCAAAACTGCATCAACGTCTTCTGGGACTTCCGGAGGCACGGCGAGTTTAAGTCGCAATTATTCAGGTGAAGCGCTGAATCTGGGTGAAGGTTTTCCGTTGGAAGAGCTTGGTAACTTCACTGCGCCTCTTACCCACTACTTGAACGCCATGATTGATCAAGAGGCTGGTTCGGAAGCAAGGTACAATCAGATCTACGCTAGGTTGAATGAACTGGGCGGAGGAGAAATTGCCCAAGCGATTATTGCATACTTCACGGCGTCGGGTGCAACGGCCCCCGATTCGTGGGCGGTTGGCGAAAGCGGTGTGGTGCTACCTTCGGACTTTTTCCAGATCGAAGACGGCGTTGTCAGGGTAAAGGATTGGAATAGCTCCCTTGAACAGTATAAGCAGACGCAGGGCGAAAGCTACAATCCTGAAAACTATTTCGGGGCCGATCCTGCCGAGGTTGAGGAGAGTGTGCGCGAAGGTGCGCGCCAGGGCGTTACAGAGGGCATCTCCGGCTTGTCTATCACGATGGACGGCGTGATCGTGGGTCAACTGGTCGCGCCGACGGTGATGTCCGAAATGTCCAGGCGCGTCAACATGGGCCGCTTTACCGGCGGCAGCGCAAAGGGGTGATGAACGATGCTGGCAAGATTTGATGCGATGCTGCGCGGTGTGAGCTTTGCCAACCTCGACCCGGCGATCATCCTGCGGGATATTGAAGAAATCCCTGCAGAGGAAGACCTGGAGACGGCACGGCGCGCGATTCATCCTGGTTCGCGCCTGACCTTCAAAATGCGCAGAAAGCTGTCCATCCGCCTCGTTTTCAACGTCCGCGAGTACGACATGCAGAAGCGGGCAGAACTGATGGACAAGATTGCCGCGTGGGCAGGTGATGGGGGGTGGCTGGTGCTGTCCTCCCGCCCTGACCAGCGGCTGTATGTTTACCCGGACAAGCTCCCCGCCATGCGCAGCAGCCTGCGCTGGACGGACGACGTAGAGATGGTGCTGACAGCCTACGAGCGCCCCTATTTCGAGGCGCGATGGCCGGTTGTGTCCGTCATCTCCGAGAGC
>JBGVOA010000580.1:0-1549 GCA_045126095.1 Christensenellales bacterium
GATCCAATGCCAAGTATTGCATCGTGCCGATGCAAGACTGGCTTGGCCTTGACAACAGCTGCCGCATGAACAAGCCGTCCACCATCGGTGCCAACTGGCGCTGGCGCGTGACAAAGCAGCAGCTGACGAAGGAACTGTTGAAGGACATGCTGGACATGACCAAGTGCTATGGCCGCATGAACTGGGAAGCTTATCATTTGCTGAAAAAGCAGGAGGAGAATAAACATGAAGAAGTTTAACTACACCATCACCGATAAGCTTGGCATTCATGCCCGTCCGGCCGGCATGCTGGCCAAGGCCGCCAAGATTTACGCCGACACCGAAATCACCGTGACCTGCAATGGAAAGACCGCTAAGGCCACCCAGCTGATGAAGATCATGAGCCTGGGCGTCAAGCAGGGCGACGTTGTAACCGTTGCTGCCGAAGGACCGAGCGAGGAAGCGGCGATTGCTGCCATGGACGGTTTCTTCACGTCCAATCTGTAACACGGACATCCGCTTGCTCGGGAAAGCGGTTTCCGATATACACCTCTTTTCTTGATCCGCAGCACAGAGCAGGAATCCCCCTTCTCTGCTCTGTGCTGTGGTATCCGTAATCGCATGCGTTTATTCAGGCATGATTTGCATAAACGCATGCGATTGAAACACATTAGACCATTCGGGGAGGAAAAAACATGGTTTTACTTCAGGGAAAGGGCGTATCCAAGGGCGTCGTCAAGGGACCGCTCTATTTCTTCAAGCGTCAGGACAATACCGTTACCAAATGCATCGTGGAAGACGTTGAGAGCGAAAAGGCGCGTTTTGCCGCCGCGCAGGAAGCTGCGATCGAGCAGCTGACAGCGCTTGCCGACCGCTGCAGGGAAGAGGCGGGCGATGAATCTGCGATTCTCTTTGAAACGCACGCGATGTTTGTCGAGGATGAGGACATGGTCGAGGCGATTATCTCCTTAATCGAAGAGGAAGGCTGCTGCGCGGAATACGCCGTAGAGCAGGCGGGAGAGCAGTTCGCCGAAATGTTTGCGGCGATGGATGACGCCTATATGAGCGCGCGTGCGGCGGATGTGCGCGATGTGGCGCGCAGGCTGGTCAGTAACCTGCTGGGCATTGTCGAAGGCGGCATTGATTCCGATGAGCCGGTGATTCTCGCTGCGGACGATCTCGCGCCGTCGGAGACGATTCAACTGGACAAGAGCAAGATTCTTGCTTTTGCCACGCAGGGTGGCTCCGGCAACAGCCATACGGCGATTCTCGCCCGCACGATGGGCATCCCAGCGATCTGCGGTCTGGGCAATGCCCTCAAGGATGAATTGAGCGGCCGCCTTGCGTATGTGGATGGAGAAACCGGCAGCCTGTATATCGAGCCGGATGAGCTGACCATGCTGGCGCTCAAGGAGAAGCTGGATAAGCAGGAAGAGATGAAGGCGCTTCTGAGCAGCATGAAAGGTCAGGAGGATGTGACGCTGGACGGCCAGAAGGTGAACGTCTACTGCAACATCGGCTCTGTGGAGGACGTCTCCGCCGTGATCGCCAATGACGGTCAGGGCATCGG
>JBGVOA010000581.1:0-2053 GCA_045126095.1 Christensenellales bacterium
AAGGAGGCGCGTCTCATGGCGCAGGCTGTACCGGGGCCGGTCACCGGCGTTGATCTCCGGCAGACGGAGGCCCTCCTGTGCCCCTGGATGGCCGACCCCTGGGGGCGGCTGCGTCCGCCGGTTTCGCTGACGGCGCTGCAGATGAGCGCGGAGCTCTCCGCGGCCTGCCAGAGCCTGAATGTCACCCCATGGCTGCGGGCTGGCTGGCGCGATGTGACGGTGCAGGTGGACGGCGAGCTGGCTCCCCTGGAGCGTGAGTGGCGGAGCCTGGCAGCCAAGCTCCAAAGAAGCATGCTGCGGGCGAAGATGCGCGGCGTGAATCCGCTGCAGCAGCTCACAGGCATGCTGCGTGAGCGGGAAGCAGCCTCCACCGGCAAGGCGGTGGTGATGCTGCGGCCTGCGCAGGGCGGAAGGTACGTTGTCGCCATCTGCTTTATGGGCACGGGCACGCGCTTCTAGGTTTGTTTCTCCAACTTCCGCATCTCCACGCCGGAGGGCATCCACGAGGGCTTCAGCCAGCTGACGGATCAGTTCGAGGGCAACGAAGCGCACATCGAATTTCCGGAAACGGCGCGGGAGATGGGGCTGGAGCGGCTGACGCTGGCGCACATCCTCCAGGAAGCCCGCAGTCCCCACAGCCGCTTTCTCATCTGGCTGAGCGGCCACAGCCAGGGCGGCGCGGTGATGCAGGTGTATGCGCGCCGCAAGCTGCTGGAGGACGGCGTGTATCCGCAGAACCTGCTGGGCTGGGGCTTTGCCTCGCCTTCGGTGGCCACGGGCCAGGCGGCGGAGAACCCCGAAGGCTACCCGCTGTATCACGTCCACAACAGCGACGATCTCGTGCCACGCTGCGGTGCGGCGGTGCACCTGGGCGTGTGCCTGGTGTATCCGGCGGACGAAGCGCTGCGCAGGGCCTGCTACGGCTGGCCGAGGGATGAGGCCTCTGTACAGGCGCGGCTGGCGGTGCGTCCGCTGGTGCGTCAGATGGTGGACACGCCCGGCTGCATTGTGCAGCTGGCGGCGCTGCTGACGGTGCTGCAGCAGTGCACAGTGCGGGAGATCGCCCAGGCGCTGGGGGTGGAGGACAGTCCGCCGGCGACAAAGCTGCTGGAGCGCTTCGATCTACGGGCGCTGCTGGCGGGGCTCCTGCGGCGGATGCAGGCGGCGTACCTGTCCGTGACCGGTCAGGCGCTGCCGCAGGAAAAGCTGGAGGCGTCGGTCACGCTGACGCGGGAGATTCTCCGGCAAACGGGCATGAAGGCCTTCGCAGGGGCAATGGGGCAGCTGCTGCGCTATCCGCACCGCATGTCCGCCCGCGAAAACGGCGATTTCGCCACGCCCTACACCTGGATCGCCCGGCATGGCGCGGCACAGCTGAAGCCCTACATATGGCAAACCGGGCCGTCGCCCTGGCGGATGGCGGCTCCGATGGAGGAGAACCCCTGAGCAAAAAGGAGGAGTAACAGATGAAGAACACCATTCTGATCATCGCGGCCATCGTGCTGGTGGTGATGAACATAGCGGCCTATGTGCTCATGGGCGTGGACAAGAAGCGGGCCAAGGCGGGCGCCTGGCGCATTCCGGAGAAGACGCTGTTCTTGGTGACCGGCCTCTTCGGCGGTCTGGGCGGCACGCTGGGGATGTTCCTGCTGCGTCACAAGACCAAGCACTGGTACTTCCGCCTGGGCTTCCCGGCGATGCTGGCGGCACAGGTGATCCTGCTGGTGGCAGGCGCGGTCTGGCTGCTGTGATGACGAAAACAGGGGTTGCTTCGGATACGCCGGGGCAGCCCCTGTTTTTGTGTGGATGAAGCGCAGCCCCCCTCAATCGCTGCGGTGACAGCTCCCCCCCAAGGGGGAGCCTGGGCGATACCTGCCGCACGGGCAGCATTGTGGCAAAGGCGAGCGCACCTCGCGCTCCGGCCAGCCCCACAGCGGCTGCCGCTCAACAAACAAGGAAGCGATGCGGCGAATTTGCAGAGGATCGCTTCCGCTGAAGGCGGAAATTCAAGCGATCCTCTGCAACCCGAGCCGCCCCTGGTCGCAGCCGCGCG
>JBGVOA010000582.1:0-1569 GCA_045126095.1 Christensenellales bacterium
TGCGACACCGAGTGCCTTGATCCCGACGCACGCGCCGTCATGCAGCAGGGTGTGAATCCCATTTCCTTCCCGGAGCTGGAGACGGTGGTCACTGCGGATGAATCCAAGAAGCTCAACGCCAGCAAGATTCCCGGCGTGATCATCTCCGCCTCCGGCATGTGCGATGCAGGCCGCGTCCGTCACCACCTGAAGCACAACCTGTGGCGGCCTGAATCCACCGTGCTTTTCGTCGGCTACCAGGCCAACGGAACCCTGGGCCGCCAGCTGCAGGATGGCAAAAAGGAAGTGAAGGTGCTGGGCGAGGAGATCATTGTCCGGGCGGAGATCGCTACCCTTCAGGGCGTTTCCGGTCATGCGGACAAGAACGGTCTCCTGCGCTGGATGGACGGCTTCACCTCCGTTCCCCCGCAGATTTTCGTCAACCACGGCGACCATGATCAGGCTGTTGCCTTCGTCGAGACCCTCCGCCAGCGCTATGGCGTGAAGGTGGACTGCCCCTGGTCCGGCAGCAAATTCGATCTGCTGACCGGCGAATGGCTGCACATCGCCGAGCCCGTCCTCTTCGTGAAGAAGAAGGCCGGGCAGAGCCAGGGCGCAAAGACCCAGCAGTCCGCCTACAGCGAGCTGATGAAGGCCATCAACGCCCTTGAAGCTGCTGCGCAGACCGCCCACAGCCTCTCCAACGCCGAGCTGAAGCGCCTGACGAAGGACGTGCAGAAGCTCGTGAGCGAAATCCGTTCCTGACAGGAGGCCCGTATGCAGCCCATCATCGGCATCACCACCAGCATCTCAGAGGACGAGAGCCTGCTGCAAATGAACCGCAGCTACACCCAGGCCATTGCCTGCAATGGGGCGCTCCCCGTGCTTCTGCCCGCCAGCACAGCGCCCGACGCGATTTCCCGCTACGCGCAGATGTGCGATGGTCTTCTCCTTTCCGGCGGCGACGACGTTGATCCCGCACGTTACGGCGAGTCGCAGACCTGGCAGTGCGGCGCGATCAGCCCTCTGCGGGACGCGTTCGAGCTTGCCCTCTGCCGCGAATTCTTGCGCCTTCGCAAACCCATCTTGGCCATCTGCAGGGGGATTCAGGTGCTGAATGTCGCCCTGGGCGGCACACTGCATCAGGATCTGCAAAGCGAGCTGCCAGGCTGCATTGCCCACCGGCAGAAGCAGAAGCCATGGTACACCTCCCACGCGGTGGAGGTCGCTCCCGGCACGCGCCTGGCGGACATCCTCGGTGCAGGGCCGGTTCCGACCAACTCCCACCACCATCAGGCCGTGAAAAGCCCCGGTGATGGGCTGATCGTCTCCGCCGCTGCCACCGATGGCGTGATCGAGGCCGTGGAGCACAGCACACTCCCCTTCTGCATCGGCGTGCAATGGCACCCCGAGCGCCTGTGGGATCAGGCAGACTCCGCCGTTCACCGCATGCTCTTTAGCGCTTTTGTCAGCGCCTGTCAAACAGCATAAAACAAGCTGCACCCCGGACGCAAACCCGGAGTGCAGCATTTTTGTGTACTTATCTGCCGATGTAGCTGACTTCAAAGGTGGTGATGCTGCCGCCCGTGG
>JBGVOA010000583.1:0-3741 GCA_045126095.1 Christensenellales bacterium
TCAGCCCCAGCAGGGCATAGAGCCGCAGCCCGTCCCCGGACAGGAACAGCCCTGCCAGCAGCATGGCCCCCATCAGCACGCAGAACAGCGCGTCCGCCGCAAGGCCGGCCAGCCTGGAGCGCCGGTGCAGCCAGCCGCCCAGCCCCAGCAAAAGCCCCAGCAGCAGACCGCCCGCCGTCAGCAGCAGAAAAGTGCGTCCCTGCGCCTGGCGCGCAAAGAGCGTTTCCAGCGCCGGACGGGTCATCCCAATGCCCGGCGGAGGAAGCCGCCCCGCCTGCCGCCGGAGCGCGGCAGGCCGCTGTCGTAGCTGGCGCTGTCGATCGTGCCGTCCACCAGCAGCCGCCCCTCCTCCAGCTGCAGGCTGGACACATGCAGGCCCGTACCCGTCAGCGTCAGGCGGCCGCCGTGGGTGTGCAGCACCACCTCGGTTTCGTCAAAGCGCTCCACGTCCGTCACGCCGGTGAGCACCGCCTTCTCGCGCTTCTCCAGCGTCAGGCCGAAGGGCTTCCCCATGGGCTCATTCATTCCGCATCGCCTCCCTGCAGGAGGGTATGCGCCGCCGCGGGGCCTTATGCCCGGTGCACCCAGTAGTCCGCCACGGGCGTGCCATCCTTCCGGCGGACAGCCCCGGGCGCGGGAACGAACCCCGCCCGCCGCAGCGACGCCAGCCTCTCCGGGCTGCCGGAGAAGGCCTTGGTCAGCACCGCCGCACACCCGAAACCCTCGTGGCAGACCGGCACCAGCGCCGGCAGCAGCTCGTCAAAGACGCGCTCCCGTTCATACCGGCTGCCCACGTCAATGCGCAGCACGCCACAGCCACGGCCATCCTCGCCATCGTCCCGACGGAACATCTCCACCGTACCCACCGGCGCCTCCCCGTGCAGGATCGTCCAGCGGACGAAGTAGCCGTTCTCATACGACCACATCCACATGTTCACGCACGCCACCATTTCCGGCAGCCGGTCGTAGCAGAAATCGCTGGTGCAGTTGTCGGCATTGAAGAAGGGCCGGGCGCGCCTGTCGCTGTACACCTTCAGCAGGCCGCCTGCGTCCTCCCGGCGGACAAGGCGCAGCGTCAGGTGCTCGGTGGTGATGACAGGGCAGTGTTCGTAGATGTTCATGAGAATCCCTCCAGATATGCAAGAATATTTGTTCCCTTCACTCTTTCGACGTGCGAACGGATATTCCTGCTTGTCGGCGAACAAATTTTCGCAAAAAGAAAAAGGGGCTCATGACCCCTCTGAGATTACCCATCAAAGATCGCTTCCAGCACGATCTCCGCCACCGCGCCCAGGGCCTCGACCACGAACTCGCCGATGGTCTCCGCTTTGCCTCTGCGGCGATCCTCCCTCGCCCAGCGGCGCAGCCTGCGCTCCAGCCCGCCGGGACGCTTCACCGCGCCAGCCTCCGTCAGGCGGCAGCGCTCCACATCCCGGATAGTCACCAGCGTCTGCTTCTCCGCGCCGCCCTCCATCCGGCACACCAGGCCGATGACCCCGTCCGCCTGAATCTCCACAGCATTGCCATCCGCATCGAAGCCGCTCAGGTCGTAGCGGACGCGGAAGGTCAGCAGGCCCTCCTGCGCATCCCAGGCATTGGGGAGGTGCGTCACCTCCATATCCCGGCGGGTGAAGCTGACGCAGCGGCGGACGGCCTCCACCTGCTGCACGGTCAGCGGATGGCACAGCTCCTCCAGCTGCACGCCCGAAAGGCACACATCCAGCCCCATCGGGGACTGCCCGTACAGCGCCGCACACAACAGCTGCGGCATGCGCCCAGCGATCTCCCGGGCCTGATCGGTGGTCAGCGGATGATCCTTCGTCATTGGTCTCTCCCCCTTGCGTTGCCAGTATAGCACCGCCACTGCTCCGGCGCAACAAAAGCCGCCCCAACACCTCGCTGGGGCGGCTGAAATGTCATATTGGGGGACGGTGGGCGCAGGTTCGCATCAGAAGAACATACTCACCTGACTGGTCTCGCTCAGCCCCTCCAGGCTGCCGTGGGTGCGGAGCATCTCGATGATGGAGGCGGGCACATGAGCACGCTCGCGCAGGTCCTCAATGGAGAGGAAGGGGGCCTTCTCGCGCTCGCGGACGATACTTTCCGCCACGCTCTCGCCCAGGCCGCCCAGGCTCGTGAAGGGGACGCGCAGGCACTTGTCGCCCTCCATCTGGAAGCGGGTGACGTGGGATTTGTACAGGTCGGCGGGCAGGAATTTGAAGCCGCGCATGTTCATCTCCAGCACCAGCTCCAGGGAGGTCACCGCATCGTGATCGGCGGCGGAGGCGTTGGGGTCAGCCTTGATGTCCTTGATCTTCTGGCGGATGGTCTCCGGGTCAGCGATCATGGTGGTCGCGTCAAAGCCCTTGCCGCGCAGGGTGAAGTACGCCGCGTAATACGCCAGGGGACGATGCACCTTGTACCACGCCACGCGCAGGGAGCTCATGACGTAGGCCACCGCGTGCCCCTTGGGGAACATGTACTTGATCTTCTTGCAGGAGTCCATGAACCACTCCGGCACCTTCGCGTCCAGCATGGCCTGCTCCATTTCAGGCTTGAGGCCCTTGCCCTTACGGACGGACTCCATCGTGGTGAAGGCCATCTTGGGGGCGACGCCCTTGTCGATGAGGTAGTTCATGATGTCGTCACGGCAGCAGACGCACTCGGAAAGCTTCGCCGTGCCGGAGCGCACCAGATCCTGCGCGTTGCCCAGCCAAACGTCGGTGCCATGGCTCAGGCCGGAAATACGCACCAGCTCCTCCATCGTGGAGGGCTTGGTGTCATCGAGCATGCCGCGGACGAAGTTGGTACCGAATTCCGGGATGCCCAGCGTGCCGGTGGTGCAGTCGATGTCCTCCGGGGTCACGCCCAGAGCGTCCGGGCAGGAGAAGAGCGTGCGCACCGGGATGTCGTCCAGGGGGACTGCCTCGGTGGGGGTGTCGGTGATCTCCGCCAGCATGTGCAGCACGGTGGGGTCAACGTGGCCCAGGCAGTCCAGCTTGACCAGGATGTCATGCATGGAGTTGAAGTCGAAATGGGTGGTGTTGAAGTCGGAATCGAGGTCGTCAGCGGGGTGCTGCACGGCGGTGAACTGGCAGATGTCGTACTCCTTGGGCACAACGACCATGCCGCCCGGGTGCTGACCGGTGGTCTTCTTCACGCCTTCGCAGCCAGCGGCGAGGCGCTCCTTTTCCGTGTTGCCGGCCTGGATGCCTCGCTCCTCGAAGTACTTAGCCACATAGCCGTAGGCGGTTTTCTCCGCCAAACCGGAGATGGTGCCTGCGCGGAACACATGATCCTTGCCGAAGAGCTCTTCGACATAATGGTGGGCGCGGTTCTGATATTCGCCGGAGAAGTTCAGGTCGATATCGGGAACCTTGTCGCCCTCGAAGCCCAGGAAGACCTCGAAGGGGATGTCAAAGCCGTCCTTGGCGAGGTTCTTACCGCAGATGGGGCAGTCCTTGTCGGGTAGGTCAACACCCATCTTGTAGGTGGCCTTGTCCACATCAAAGAAGCCCTTGCGGCAATGCACGCAGCGGTAGTGGGGCGGCAGCGCGTTGACCTCCGTGATGCCGCACATGTGCGCCACGAAGGACGAGCCCACCGAGCCGCGGGAGCCCACCAGATAGCCGTCGTCGTTGGACTTCTTCACCAGCTTCTGGGCGATGTTGTACAGCGTCGCAAAGCCGTAACCGATGATGGACTTGAGCTCCTTTTCGATGCGGGCCACGACGATCTCGG
>JBGVOA010000584.1:0-4191 GCA_045126095.1 Christensenellales bacterium
TACAGGATCAGCCCCAGGGATTTGAGGCCAAAGATAAACAGGAAGATGGTCAGGATGGCAAAGCCGCTGGTGAACACCACGCAGGAGGCCGCCAGATCGCTGTCGCCGCCCATCTGCTGAGCCATGGGGTAGGAGGACACAGCCGTGGGCGCGCCGTACATGATCATGATCGGCACGAGAAACTCGTTGCGCAGCCCCAGCAGGACGCCGATGGTCACCATCGTCAGCGGCAGCACCACCAGGCGCACCGCCACGGTGGCAAAGAGCTGCCACCTGAAGTTCTTCACGCTGGAGAACACGAACTGGCTGCCCAGCGCCACCAGGGAAAGGGGCGTGGCCACGTTGCCCAGCTTCACCAGCGTGCCCTTGTGCAGCGAGGCCGGCAGCACAAAACCGGCGGACACCTTCAGGCAGTAGGCGAGGATGCCCAGGAGCGAGGCGATGATCAGCGGGTTGGTGGCGATGCCGCGCAGCATCTTCTTCACTGACGGCTTGCCGCCCCGGAAGGTCTCCAGGGAGATGACGGCGAGGATGTTGAAGATCGGCACCGTCAGGCCCAGCAGGAGGGAGGTCGGCCCGATGAATTCCTTCGTGCACAGCGTTTCCGCCAGCGGCAGGCCAAAGAGCGCAAAGTTGGAGCGGAACATCGCCTGGATCATTACGCCCCGGCGGCTGTCCGCCTTTTCAAAGCGCGGTACGACCGCCATCATCACGCAGAAGGCCGCCACCAGGCCGATGCAGGCAAAGAGGATCAGCCGGAGGTCAAAGGCCTTCGAAATGTCCTCGATTTCGTAGATGTTATTGAAGAGATAGATGGGCAGGAACACCTTGAAGCACAGCTTGTTCAGGCTCTGGCGGACCTTCTCCTCCAGCATGCCGATGCGCCGGAGGAACATGCCTAGCAGGATCATCAGGAACAGCGGCAGCACCGCTTCAAAGGATGTGATCAGATTCTCCATCGTCGCGCCTCCCGTGTAATCGCTTACGCGGCCATTATAGCACAGTTTTTTGGCGGATACAATCGTTCGCTGCAACTTTCCTGTGTATGGCGGATTGTACTGTTCCTGTCTTTCGCTTTACAATCCGGCGGGATTCCGGTATAATATACGTTACTGAACCTGCCGCCTGCCGGGAGCCAAGGCCCCGGACGTCGCGCGGCAGGGGAGGACTCCTTCAGTCAGTCCGCGAGCGGACTGACAGCTCCCTCGTGGAGGGAGCCTTTGCAAGGCGGGGAGCTTGTGCTCCCGTGATTGAAGACGTAGGGTATCCCAAGAGGGAACCTGAGCGGAGGAATGAAAAATGAAAATGACGAAAATGAACCGCTTTGTGCTGCTGGCGATGTTCGTGGCCATCCTGCTGATGTTCAAGATGATCGGTCTGGGCAGGGTGCCGGTGGGCCCGCTGAACATGTCCTTCCTGATGGTGCCGGTGGCGGCAGGCGCGATGCTCCTGGGCCCCCTTGAGGGCATGGCGCTGGGCGCGGTGTTCGGCCTCTCCAGCCTCTGGGACGCCATCAGCAGCTCCGGCGGCCTGACGTCCATCTTTTTCGGCATGGGCACGGTGGAGGCGGTGCACACGGTTGTGCTGTGCGTGGTGACGCGCACGCTGATGGGCCTTCTGACGGGCCTGATCTTCAAGGGCCTGCAGAAGATCGACCGGACCAGGACGCTCTGCTACTACGGCGGCGCGCTGGCGGCCCCCCTGCTCAACACGACGCTGTTCATGGGCTATATGATGCTGGCCTTCTATCATACGAAGGACATCCAGGAGAAGGCTGCGAACCTGGGGGCGAGCAATGCACTGATGCTCATCTTGCTGATGGTGGGCGTGCAGGGCCTGATTGAGATGCTGGTATGTACCATCACGGCGGGCACGGTGTCCAAGAGCGTATCCCTGGCGATCAAGAAGGAGTAAGCTATGATCCTCACCCTTGATATTGGCAACACAAACATCAAGACTGCCCTCTTCGACGGCAGCGAAATGGTGAAGTACTGGCGTTTGTCCACCAACATCACCAACACGTCGGATGAGTACGGCATCACCATCATGAACCTGTTCCGGCATGGCGGCGTGGATGCGAAGGACGTGGAGGGCATTGTGATTTCCTCCGTCGTCCCCACCATCAACTTCACCATCGAGCACATGTGCCTGAATTACTTTGGCATCACGCCCACCTTCATCGCTCCCGGCGTGAAGACGGGCATCAACATCCGCTACGAAAACCCGCGGGAGCTGGGCAGCGACCGCATCGCCAACGCCGTGGCCGCCTACGATGAGTACGGCGGGGAAAAGCCGGTCATCTTCATCGACTTCGGCACCGCCACCACCTTTGGCGTGGTGGACGAGCACGGCGCGTTCCTGGGCGGCGCGATCTTCCCCGGCATTAAGCTGGCCTCGGAGGCCCTCGTTTCCGGCACCGCGAAGCTCCCACGCTTTGCGCTCGCGCAGCCGGAGCATGTCATCGGCCGCACGACGCTGACCAACCTGCAGTCCGGCATGTTCTACGGTTACGTCGGCATGGTGACCAACCTCGTCCAGCAGATGAAGAAGGAGCTGGGCAAGGACGCGGTGGTCGTGGCCACCGGCGGCATGGCGGTGCTCATCGCCGAGGAGGCGAAGGTCATCGACAAGCTGGACGGTCTGCTGACCCTCAAGGGTCTCAGGCTCATCTACGAGCGCAACAGGGTGTGAACTCCCTCAGTCAGTCCGCAAGCGGACTGCCAGCTCCCTCGGGGAGGGAGCCTCTATAAGGAGGGCAGCTCCGCTGCCTTGAATAATAGCCCCCCAATATGGATGGAGGATTTGATAGTATGAAGGATGTAGTGATCGGATTTCTGGGCTGCGGCAATGTGGGTGGCGGCGTGTGGAACCTGCTGGAGGGCTTCCGCAAGGAGCTGGCGCACCGCGATAACCTGCGCATCAGCGTGAAGAAGGTGCTCGTGCGTGACGTGAACAAGGCCCGCAGCTGCGCTGTGCCCCAGGAGCTGCTGACCACCGATGTGGACGAGATCATCAACGATCCTGAGATCAGCATCGTGGTGGAATTCATGGGCGGCGAGCAGCCTGCCACGGAGTACATGATCCGTGCGCTGCGGGCTGGCAAGACCGTCGTGACGGCCAACAAGGTGGCTGTGGCGCTCAACTGGCACCGTCTGCAGGCCGCCGCGCAGGAGAATGGCGTGGGCCTGTACTACGAGGCCAGCGTCTGCGGCGCGATCCCGATCATCGACACCCTCAACCACTCCCTGCAGGCCAACCGCGTGAACAGCCTGATGGGCATCATCAACGGCACCACCAACTACATCCTTTCCCGCATGTACGAGCGGGGCGAGAATTATGCGGACGTGCTGGAGGACGCCAAGCGCCTGGGCCTGGCTGAGCCCAACCCCGCCAGCGACGTGGAGGGCTACGATGCGGCCTACAAGCTTTCCATCATGGCGAGCCTGGCCTTCCATGCCCGCGTGCCCTTCTCCAAGGTGTATGTGGAGGGCATCACCAAGCTGACGGCGATGGACATCGCCTGCGGCAAGGAGATGGGCTACGTCCTCAAGCTCCTGGCGCTGGCCAAGCGTGACGGCGATGTGATCGAGGTGCGTGTGCACCCCACCTTCATCCCCAAGGCTCACCCCCTGGCCCAGGTCAACGGCAGCTTCAATGCTGTGTACCTCCACGGCCATGCCTGCAAGGAAATGATGCTCCAGGGCCGCGGCGCGGGCGATATGCCCACGGCCTCCGCGGTGGTGGGCGACATCATCCATGCGGCTATGTCCGACGTGCACGTCCACCCCACCTTCGCCAACAAGGCGGACGCGGACGCGACCCTCACCTTCGAGGACAACTGGGATAGCTGCTACTTCGTGCGCATCTCCGCCAAGGACGAGCCCGGCGTGCTGGCCAAGGTGGCCGGCTGGTTCGCCCAGGAGAATGTGTCCATCGCCACGATGATGCAGAAGGGCTCCGTGGCCGATGGCCGCGTGCCGCTGATCTTCATCACCCATGCGGCTCCGGAAAAGGCCATGCAGGCTGCCCTGGCCGCCTTCGACCCCGCCATCTGCTCGGTGGAGAGCATGATCCGCGTGGAGAAGTGAGAGAAGGTCAGGGCTCTGCCCTGACAACCCGGGAGGGGCGCTGCCCCTCCACCCTGCAAGGGGCGCTGCCCCTTGACCCTGCGAAGGGCTCCACTCCAACATC
>JBGVOA010000585.1:0-2854 GCA_045126095.1 Christensenellales bacterium
TCCGCACGGTGTGCCTGGGCATGGCCGCGTCCATGGGCGCGTTCCTGCTGATGGCGGGCGAGCCGGGCATGCGTCTGGCCCTGCCCAACAGCGAGGTCATGATCCACCAGCCCCTGGGCGGCGCGCAGGGGCAGGCGACGGACGTGGCCATCCACGCTGAGTGGCTGATCCGCACGAAGGAGAAGATGACCCGTATGACGGCCGAAATGACCGGCAAGGACATCGAGACCGTCCGACGTGACCTGGAGCGCGATCACTTCATGACCGCCGAGGAAGCGCTGGCCTATGGCGTGATCGACGAGATCATCCAGCCCCGTCAGAAGGTCTGAGTCCTTTGAAACCTCTCCCTGGAGAACGCTGAACGAGGTATAACATGTCAAACGATAACAAGCCGAGCAACCCTGTCAACATGCGCCGCTGCAGCTTCTGCGGCAAGACGCCTGACCAGGTGCGGCATTTTGTGCAGGGTCCGGAGGCGGGCATCTGCAACGACTGCATCCTGCTCTGCCAGGAGATCATCGCGCAGGATATGCCCGCAGCTCCCGAAAAGAGCGGCGGTCTGCCCACCCCGGCGGAGATGAAGCGCATCCTGGATGACTACGTCGTCGGCCAGGAGCAGGCCAAGCGCGCGCTGTGCGTGGCGGTCTACAACCACTACAAGCGCATCAACCAGCCTGCCAGCCGCGACGGTGTGGAGCTGCAGAAGTCCAACATCCTCATGGTGGGCCCCACTGGCTGCGGCAAGACCTTCCTGGCTCAGACCCTGGCGCGGATGCTGCATGTGCCCTTCGCCATCGCCGACGCCACCAGCCTGACCGAGGCCGGCTATGTGGGCGAGGACGTCGAAAACATCCTCCTGCGCCTGATTCAGGCTGCTGAGTACGACATCGAGCTGGCCCAGCGCGGCATCATCTACATTGACGAGATCGACAAGATCGCCCGCAAGTCCGAGAACCCGTCCATCACCCGCGACGTGTCCGGCGAGGGCGTGCAGCAGGCGCTGCTGAAGATCCTGGAGGGCACGGTGGCCTCCGTTCCCCCGCAGGGCGGCCGCAAGCATCCCCATCAGGAGCTGCTGCAGATCGATACGACCAACATCCTCTTCATCTGCGGCGGCGCGTTTGACGGCATCGTGCCGATCATCGAGGGCCGCACGGGCAAGAAGAACCTGGGCTTCGGCGCGGAGGTCCGCAGCAACCGCGACCCCAACGTCTCCAAGGCGCTGCGCGACATGCGCCCGGAGGATCTGACCAAGTTTGGCCTGATCCCGGAGTTCGTGGGCCGTCTGCCCATTACCGTTACCCTGGACGCCCTGGATGAGGACGCGCTGGTGCAGATCCTCACCGAGCCCAAGAATGCCCTGTGCAAGCAGTACCAGAAGCTGCTGGGCCTGGACGGCATCGAGCTGACCTTCGAGGAGGACGCCGTGCGCGCCATCGCCAAGATGGCCATCGACCGCAAGTGCGGCGCTCGCGGCCTGCGCGCCATCATTGAGGACGTGATGCTGGATACCATGTTCGATCTGCCCAGCCGCAAGGACGTGAGCGCCTGCACCATCACGGCGGACGCGGTCAACGGCGAGGCTCAGCCGACGCTGACCATCGGTCCGCGCCGCAAGAAGAGCCGCAGCCGCCGCGCGGAAAACCCCGACGAGAGCTACGGCGGACTGCCTGAGCCCAGCGTGTGCTGAACAGTATAGCAACAGCGCCCCCCTTCCAGAAACGGAAGCGGGGCGCTGATTTTATTCGTGATAAGCGGTGACGTTGAGAATGGCTTCTGCGCGCTTCACCTGCTCCTCCGTGGGGGAGGGCACGCCCTCCAGGGGATACTCAAGGCCCAGCTGCTGCCACTTGCTCAGGCCCAGGGTGTGGTAGGGCAGAATCTCCACGCGGGTGACGGTTTTGAGGCTTGCGATGAAGGTACTCATGTTGGTCAGATCCACCTCGTCGTCGGTCACGCCGGGAACGAGCACATGGCGGATCCACATTTCCTTGCCGTGGTCGGAGAGATAGCGCGCCATGGCGAGGATGTTCTCGTTGCCGTAGCCGGTGAGCTCCCGGTGGAGCGCGTCGTCGTACTGCTTCAGGTCGAGAATGAACAGGTCGGTGACCTCCATCAGCGCATCAAAGCGGCGCAGCCAGTCCGGGTCCTTGGGGGCGAAGGGCTGTCCGGCGGTGTCGATGGCGGTGTGTACGCCGTCCTTCTTCAGCAGGCGGAAGGTTTCGGTGACGAAGTCCATCTGCAGCAGCGGCTCGCCGCCGGAGATGGTCACGCCGCCGTGCTTCTTCCAGTAGTGCTTGTAGCGCACCAGCTTCTGGCGCAGCTCTGCGGGGGTCATGTGGATCAAGCGGTCGCAGGGGTGCCAGGTGTCCGGGTTGTGGCAGAACTTGCAGCGCAGCGCGCAACCGTGCAGGAACACGGCGCAGCGGATACCGGGGCCGTCCACCAGCGCGAAGGTTTCGAAGGAATGGATACGGCCGATCAGGTTGCTCATCAGCATTTCTCCTTGGTGCGGTCGATAGATGTTACATGCATATTATACCCCCAAAGGCCGGAAAAGTAAACAGGGGAAACACAACCAAAGCAAGACACCCTCGGGGAGGGAGCCTTTGGCCTGTGGCGCGAGGATACGAAAAAGCCCGGCAGGAGCGAGCCTGTCGGGCGAAAAAATTTGCGCAGTTCACTTTGTCGGCGACACTACTGCGTCGCGTCGCCCCTTCCGTGCGACGTGCCCCCCGCAAGGAAGTCCGCAACAAACACCCTAAAAGGTGGGTTTCGAAAGGGCCGAACGGCCCTTCGCGGGTCAAGGGTAGAGCCCTTGCAGGGTGCCGGGACAGAGTCCCTGCCCGCCGAA
>JBGVOA010000586.1:0-2812 GCA_045126095.1 Christensenellales bacterium
AAGGAGGATCGAGCCTTGCCGACCGCCATCACCCACGTTCAGCCCGGCTCCATCGCCGAGCGCATCGGCCTTCGTGCCGGTGACCTGCTGGAGACCATCGCCGGGGAACCGATCATCGACCAGATCGATTATCAGGCGCTGACCGCCCGCGCCCGCTTCGATATGCAGATCCGCCGCGGCGATGAAACCCTGACGCTACAAGTCCGTAAGCGGGACTGGGAGCCGCTGGGCCTGACGCTGGATCAGACCATCGTGTCGAATCCCCGCCCCTGCAGAAACCACTGCATCTTCTGCTTCATCGACCAGATGCCGCCGGGCATGCGCAAAACGCTCTATGTCAAGGATGACGACTGGCGGCTGTCGCTGATGATGGGCAACTACATCACCATGACCAACATCGACGACACGGAGCTTGACCGCATCATCCGCCGCCGCGTCAGCCCGTTGTATGTGTCCGTTCACGTGACCGACCCGGAAATGCGCGTAAAGATGCTGCGCAACCCCCGTGCGGGCGAAATCATGGACAAGCTTCGGCTGCTGAAGGACAACGGCATCCGCTTCCATTGCCAGGTGGTGCTCTGCCTGGGCTGGAACGATGGCGAGTACCTCATGCGCACCATCGCCGATCTGGCGTCCCTCGCCCCGGCGGCACAGTCGGTGGCTCTGGTGCCCATCGGGCTGACGAAACACCGCGAAGGCCTGCCTTACATCAAGCCCTACGATGCGCAGATGGCAACGGAGCTGATAGAGTCAGTCAAACCCTTGCAGGAGAAGTTCCTGCGGGAGATGGACACGCGCTTCGTTTTCCCGGCGGACGAGTTCTACTGCCTCAGCGGCCTGCCGCTCCCTGAGGATCACGAGTACGAGGACTACCCGCAAATCGAGAACGGCGTGGGCATGCTGCGGATGTTCGAAACCGACCTGCAGTACGCCGCGGAGGATTACCCGGTGGAGGAGACTCCCCAGCGCCGCCTGTGCATCGCCACCGGCACGTCCATCGCGCCATTCCTGCAGCGCCTCGCTGATCAGTATGCCCCGAAGGGCACGACCGTTGAGGTGCGGCCCATCATCAACCATTTCTTCGGCGAAACAGTGACCGTCGCTGGCCTCATCACCGGCGGCGATCTGGTGGCCCAGTGCCAGGATGTGCAGGCAGACGAGATTCTCATCGTCCGCAGCATGATCCGTGCCGAGGGCGATATGTTCCTGGATGACATGACCATCGAAGAGGTACGCAAGGCGCTGCCCGCTCCTCTCCGCATCACCGAAAACAGCGGTGAAGGCTTCTGGCGCGCGATTTCCGGCTATCAGGATTGACAGCCGCTCTGATTGGAGGATAACACAATGGCCAAGCCCCTCGTTGCCATCGTCGGCCGTCCGAATGTTGGCAAATCCACTTTCTTCAACCGCATCACCGGCAAGCGGATCTCCATCGTAGAGGATACCCCCGGCGTGACCCGCGACCGCATCTACTGCGACGTGGAGTGGCAGAATCGCCGCTTCACCATGATCGACACCGGCGGCATTGACCCCCGCAGCGACGACGTGCTGCTCTCCCAGATGCGCCATCAGGCGGAAATCGCCATGGACACGGCGGACGTGATCTGCTTCTTCGCCGACGGCCGCGACGGCCTCACCGACGATGACCGCGAGGTCGCCAACCTGCTGCGCAAGACCAAGAAGCCCCTGCTGCTGGTCGTCAACAAGGTGGACCACGTCAGCATGCAGGACAACATCTACGAGTTCTACGAGCTGGGCCTGGGCGATCCCATCGGCATCAGCGCCGCGAACATGATGGGCCTGGGCGACCTGCTGGAGGCCATCTGCCAGCAGCTGCCTCCGCCCACCGCGGACGAAATGGACGAGGAGGAGCATGTTCTGCAGCTGGCTGTCGTCGGCCGCCCGAACGTCGGCAAGTCCTCCCTGGTCAACAAGCTCCTGGGCCAGGAGCGCACCATGGTCTCCAACATCGCCGGCACCACCCGTGACGCCATCGACACCGAGTTCACCTGCAACGGACAGAAGTACAACATCATCGACACCGCCGGCATCCGCCGCAAGAGCCAGATCGAGGATGAGAGCCTCGAGCGTTACAGCGTGCTGCGCTCCATCGCTGCCATCCGCCGCTGTGACGTGGCGCTGCTGCTCATCGACGCCCAGGACGGCGTGACCGAGCAGGACACCAAGATCGCAGGCCTCATCCGCGAGGAGGGCAAGGGCGTGATCGTGGTGGTCAACAAGTGGGACGCGATCGAGAAGGAAACCGGCACCCTCGAATCCTACAAGAAGGAAGTGCTGGAGGACCTGAAGTTCATGGACTACGCGCCCGTGCTCTTCCTTTCCGCTAAGACCGGCCAGCGCGTGCACACTGTGATAGACATGGTTGATCAGGTCTGGGCGCAGTGCTGCAAGCGCATCCCCACGGGCGTGCTCAACGACGTGTTGACCGACGCCACCGCCGACCTGCAGCCCCCGGCTACCAATGGTCGCCGCCTGAAGATCTACTATATCACCCAGCAGAACACCTGCCCGCCCCTGTTCATTCTCTTCGTCAACGACGAAACGCTCATGCATTTCGCCTACGAACGGTATCTTGAGAACTACTTCCGCAAGACCTTTGACTTCACCGGTACGCCCATCCGCTTCCTCCTGCGCGAGCGCAAGAAGGACGAAAAGTAACAGACCGCAAGTCGGGTTTAGCAGACCGATAGTCGGTTTATGAAAGGTGATGTTTCTCATGATCTGGCTGAAATATATCCTGACCGCCGTGATCGCCTACCTGCTCGGCTCCATCTCTGTGGGCATGATTGCC
>JBGVOA010000587.1:0-4530 GCA_045126095.1 Christensenellales bacterium
CGGTACTCCGTGCCCCAGTGGCAGGTGTAGATGATCACGTCGCAGCCCGCCTGCTTCATGACGTTGATATCCTGATAGACGATGGACGGATCCTGCTTGTAGATCGTCTCACGGCAGCCGCCGAAGCCGATTTTCAGACCATCCTTCTCCCAGACGTAGACGTGTTCAAAGCCGCTGTACGGGATGCCGGCAGCCTCCAGGGCGGCGCGGGTCGCGTCGCGTCCGGCCGTGCCGTAGTCGATGTAGTGGTTGTTGGCGATGGACACCTGCTCAATGCTGGCCGCATGCAGCACCTCCGTCCACTCCGGCAGGCCACGAAAGCGGAATTCCTTGTTCGTGACCTCGCCCCGCTTGTCCGCCTTGAGCACGCCTTCGAGATTCACGAAGGTCATGTCGTCGCCCTCGAAGATGGGCAGCAGGTTCTGGAAGGGGTAGCCGTAGCCATTCTGCGCCAGGAATGCGGGGAAAGCGTCCTCGCGGTTCCACCACTTCTCGCGGGTGCCGATCACCGCATCGCCGCCGACGGTGATGACCAGTTCCGTTTCGTTCTCCGCCAATTCCGGCGGCGCGATGGGCGCAGTGACCAGGTCGGCCTGCTCCTCGCCCGCCGCAACCCGCTGCAGACGACGCGCCTCCGGGTCGTCCAGGAGGATCACCCGCGTGCCGTAGGGCAGGTGGGTGTAGAGCCAGTAGGCGTTGACGCCCGCACCCTCCGAGGGAATGTTCGACACGCGGATGCAGCCATGGCTGGCCTTCATGCCCAGGAGGGGCTGCTGATCGGAGAAGTCGTGCTTGGCGCCGACGGTGTCGTAGCCCAGCTGGTGGATGAGGTTGCCGCCATCGTAGCGGATGGGATGATCGTAGGAATATCCGTCGGACTCGAAGTTGCCGATGCGGTCAACAGTCAGGAACGCGCCCGCCGCCGTTTCGCGGATCAGGCGATTCTCCGCCGCCAGGCCGGTGGAAACCGGGATCACGTCGATGACCGTGCCGCGGTGGTAGATGGTCATCGTCTGGTCGACCTTATCCACCAGGATGCCGTACTCGCTGCTGGGGGTGACGACCCGCAAATCGCTGACCTTCACCCAGCCCTCGACGTACTCGCCGCTCTCGTGGTTCCACGCGCCGACCCGGGCGTAATTGCCATCGATCTCGAAGACCTCCAGCGCCTGAGACTGCCCGTGCACCGTGCCCATTTCCGCGCCTTTACCCTTGTCGGCGCGGATCGTCAGGTGATTATCCTGCTTTTTGAGGTCCGCCACGACGGAGGGCTGCTGCATGATGGCCCAGATTTCCTCGTCGGACATGCCGCGCTGGGGCATCACGGGCCCGGTCACGAAGACCTCCTGCACCGGACGCTCGCCCTCGCAGACGGTGATGTGCACCTCGTGGGCATAGCCGGGGTTCGCCGTCAGGTAGTAGCGCAGGGTATAGTCGCCCGCCGCGACAGCCTGGCGGTTCAGCTTGCCATCCCACTTGAATTTCACCGGGCCGCCTGCGTTGATCTTGAGCTTCACCGTGCCCAGCAGGGTCTCCGGCGCATCCGCCGCGTAGACCTCCATGGCCACCACGTCGCCCGAGCGGATGCAGCGCACCTCGCAGAACCAGTCGTCGTCCGCCAGGTAGAGCGTTTCGCTGCCGGGCAGGGCGAAGGTGAGGGCGTTGGCGCACCTCTTCATGGTAACGGCGCGCTCGGCTGCCAGCAACGCGCCATCCGCCGTGGTCAGCGTGGCGGCCAGCGTGTGTTCGCCATCGGTGATGCGCTCCATGTTCCAGCCCAGGCCGTTCCAGGGGATGACGGTCTCCCCCGCCGCCACCGGCATTTCCCAGGCGAAATAGGCGCCATACTCATCTCCGATGGACATGGAAAGGCTGCCCGCCGCCTCCGCTGTGACGGTGATGGCGTTGTCCGCAAAGCCCTGGGCGATATTGTCGCGGTTGACCTGAAGGGTCAGGTCGTCCGCCAGGGCACACAGGGGCAGCATCACAAGCATAAGCAGAAGCAACAGGCAGCGTTTCATGGTATCTCTCCTTTGGATTTGGCGGGGCGCTTACTGCTCCACCGGGGGCTTCTCAACCTTGGAATTGAACTTATCCAGCAGCAGCGTGCAGATGCAGCCGGCCACCACGAAGACAATGTGGATCAGGCAGGAGGGCACGCTGGCGGTGAAGGCACCGAAGGGGATGGTCAGCACCGTGGAGGCGATGACCAGGCCGATAATGCCGTGGAAAGCGATGGAATAGTGATTGTTCAGCAGGTAATCGACGCCCTTGGTCAGCACGACAAAGGCCAGCACCGCACCTGCCACGATGGCCGCCAGCGCCAGGAAATCCGGGTTGCCCAGGATGTCGCCGATGCAGTTGGTGATATGGGTGTAGAAGCTGATCACGCCGCCCTCGGCATTCGCGGCGGACAAGGGCAGCATCAGCGTGGAGCCGCTCAGGCCGGGCGCGATGATGGACATGGCCAGGCAAGCGCCGCCGAACATGTTCCAGCCGAAGTTGGGCACAATGGTGAACTCCCAGACATACTTGCACACATACAGGAGCGTGAAGGCCGCCGCAAAGACCACGCACAGGGACACCCAGCTTCCGCGGGTGCGGCCCTTCTCGCCCGCCTCACGGAACAGGCTGGGCATGATGCCGATGGCCATGCCGACGAAAACCGCCAGCGACTGCGTTTCATACGCCTCCAGCACAGCGCCCAGCACCTTCGCGATGCCCACATAGCCGATGGCGTAGCCCAGCAGAATGGGCCAGAGCTCGATGATGCTGCTCTTAAGGTTCTTGATGGGATGGGCCAGGAAGCGCATCAGCGGCTTATACAGGCCGAAGAGCACCGCCAGCACGCCGCCGGACACGCCGGGCAGCACGCCGCCCGCGCCGATGAGCGCGCCCTGAATGATCTTCACTACAATGTTCATACCCGTTTTCCTCCTCATGTAAACCAATGATATGCAATTTGCCACCCTCTATGATACCAGCCAAACCGCCCTGCGTCAACCAACTTTTCTTCCCTGCCGAAAGTTTTACAGTCGGAAAAGCGAAAATAATTTGCCGGGAATGCTTGACAAATCCATGAAGTATGCTATAATAGATTTTGCTGTTACGGCATGCGGTCGTGGCGGAATCGGTATACGCGCACGTTTGAGGGGCGTGTCCAGCAATGGGTACGGGTTCAAGTCCCGTCGACCGCACTGAGCTTCCTGAGTGATCAGGAAGCTTTTTTTCGTGTCAGAGAGCTTTTGTTTTCTGCCGCTCACTTATTTGACGATCAAACCGCCCGCTTTGTTCACTTCCGCAGCTGCTATTATCAGAAAAATGCCGGAAAAATGCAGAGATATCCACTTCCCCCCGTTGTTTCCAACCGGCTTTTGTGGTAAAATGCTATGCGGCGGTTTATGCCGTCAGCACATTGCATGAGAAGGTCACACGCATGATCGAGAAATTCAAGGCAACCCTGCCTGCAAAGCTGAGCCGCAAGCCCCGCACCGTGTACGTCTATGTTCCGGATGAGGCGGAGGACGATCCCGAGGCCCGCTACCCCGTGCTGTACATGTTCGATGGGCACAACGTCTTCTTTGACGAGGACGCGACCTACGGAAAAAGCTGGGGCATGAAGGATTTCACGGACGAAACACACCTGCCGATGATCATCGTGGCGGTGGACTGCAACCACAGCCACACCCATGGCCGCCTGAAGGAGTACTCCCCCTTCGACTTTGAATTCGGCGACGTGGGCCCCATCCGCGCACGCGGCAAGACAACCATGAACTGGTTCGCCCGGACGCTCAAGCCCCTGATCGACGAGAAGTACCCCACCCTGCCGGAGCGGGAGCACACCTTCATCGCCGGTTCCTCCATGGGCGGGTTGATGAGCCTCTACGCCATCCTCGCCCACAACAACGTGTACTCCCGGGCCTGCTGCCTCAGCCCCAGCCTGTGGGTCGCGCCGGAAAAGGTGCATACGCTGATCGAAAAGGCCGACCTCGCGCCTGACACGGTCATCTACATGGACTACGGCTCCCGCGAGATGGCCAACCATGAGGGCATGCGTCCCATTTTCGCCGCTGCCGCCGCGCAGCTGATGGAAAAGGGCGCGTGGGTCACCAGCCGCATCGTCCCCAATGGCGACCACTGCGAAGCCTGCTGGGAGGAGCAGCTGCCCTTCATTTTCGACACACTGCTGTACAATCGCGAATAACCACCATTACATATAAGGAAGTGCTACATGCAGACTTACTACACCAAATGGCATTCCCCCTCCCTGGACCGCGAAATGGAAATCAAGGTCTACGGCCACGCCGGCCGCCCGGTGCTGTTCATCCCCTGTCAGGATGGCCGCTTCTTTGACTTCGAGTCCTTCAAGATGACCGATGTTTGGGCCCCGTGGATCGAGTCCGGCCAGTGCATGGTCTTCGCCATCGACACCATGGACAAGGAGAGCTACTCCGCCACCTGGGAGCCCTACTGGCGCATCCGCCGCCACGAGCAGTGGATGACCTACATCTTCAACGAGGTCGTTCCCTT
>JBGVOA010000588.1:0-2634 GCA_045126095.1 Christensenellales bacterium
CATCCACGGAGAGCGCCTTGTTGGCGACGAGGATGCGGTGGCCGATCTGGGCGTTGATGGCAGGGCTGTCCAGCGGATAGCGCTTGTCGGAGCGGCGGCTGGACACCTTGAAGGTGCCGGAAAGGCCCTCCATCATCTTCACCGCCTGCGCGGCGACAGCCTCGAAGTCCGCTTTGTCCATCTCGATTGCCGGGCAGACGCTGTGCACGCCGAAGACCTTCGTCACCTTGCGGATGGCTTCGTCCATGTCCGTCACGTCGGTGACAAAGATGCGGCTGTCGTTCATGGTGACGTTGCCGCCCAGCTCCTTCACGGCATACTTGATGCGCTTGACCAGCGCGCGGATAAAGGAAGGGCGGTTCAGGCCCTTGAGGAAAATCTCGCCGTAGCGGACGAGCAGCAGTTCACGCATGGATGGTACTCCTTATCTTCTCACGAATGCCTTGAGCATATCGTAGTGCTTCTTCACGGTTGCAATGGTGTAGTCGATTTCCTCTTCGGTGACGAAGGGGCAGAGGCTGAAGCGCAGCGCACAGTCCGCCTCCACGGTGGACAGGCCCATGCCCGTCATCACGCCCGAGACCTTCTGCTTATGGGCCGCGCAGGCGCTGCCAGCGGAGACGTACACGCCGTCACCCTCCAGGGCGAAGAGCATCGTCTGGCTGCGGACAGGCTGCAGGCTGACGTTCAGCACATGGGGCGCACTGGCCGGATCATCAAGCTCAGGGCCGTTGAGCTTCGCCGTGGGGACAGCCTCCTTCAGGCCCTCCCAGAGGCGGCGCTTGAGGGCCGCCATGTGCGCGCAGCCCTCCGCCGGGTAGGTGCGGACAGCCTCGCCCAGGCCCACAATGCCGGGGACGTTCTCCGTGCCGGAGCGGAGGTCGCCCTCCTGTCCGCCGCCGAAGACGATGGGCGCGATGCGGTGCTCCTTGCGCAGGATCAGGCCGCCAACGCCCTTGCTGGCGTGGATCTTGTGGCCGGAGAAGGCGTAGGACTGGATGCCCAGCTTGCCAAAGTGCATCGGCACGCGCAGGAAACCCTGCACGCCGTCCACGTGGATGGCAGCCTTGGAGCAGAGGCGGTTGCGAAGGGCGACAATGGCCTCAATGGGCTGGATCGCACCGACCTCGTTGTTCACCTGCATGATGGCGATGAGGTGGACGTCCTCCCCCAGCATGGTTTCGAGGGCGGCCAGGTCGCATACGCCCGTGCGGGTCACAGGGATGTGCTCCACCTTGTGCCCCATGCGTTCAAGCTCCTGCTGGCAGTTCAGCACCGCCGGGTGCTCGGCCGTAAAGAGCAGCACGCGGCCGGGGCGGCGCACAGTCTTCATGTAGCCGAGGATGGCCAGGTTGTCCGCCTCGGTGCCGCTGGCGGTGAAGATCAGCTTATGCCCCGCCGCACCGGCGGCCTTCAGGCAGGCTTCACGGGCGGCGGTCATCAGCTTTTCCGCCTGCATCGCGGGCTGGTAGAGCGCGGACGGGTTATGCCAGTTCTCCCGCAGCACTTGCAGCATAGCAGCCACCACCGCATCCGATGGACGGGTGGTGGCGCTGTTGTCCAGATAGACGACCGGCTTGGCGGCCGCGTTTTTTGCATTCATCGGGCTCAGTTCTCCTGGTACACGCCGCGGGGCAGGTAGTGCTTGATCATGTCCACCATTTCCTCGCTGGGCTCAAAGACGATGACGGACTTCTTGCCCTCCTTGGAGAAGGCGAAGTAGTACAGCTCGGCCTCGCGGTTGAGGAACCAGCGCAGGTGCTTCACGTCCGGCGCAGAAGTGTGCCGGTGGAAGGAACCGCTGCTGACCTTGCCGAAAGCGTCCACCTTGGCCACGTTCAGCGCGCCCAGGTTCTTGCGGCGCTTGTTGTTGTACACCATCGCAAAGTCCAGGCTGCCGTTGGTGAAGGTATACTCATACTCCATGCGCAGCCGGTCGCGGAAAAAGTAGGTGTACACCGCCATGCCGCCCATCACAGCGGTCATGATGAGCGAAAAGAGGAAATTCCCGCCCACGCTCAGCGTCGCGAAATACATCAGCGCCATCACGCCGCAGAAGATCATCACCAGCAGCGTCAGCCAGTAGCCGATCTCCTGCATCCGCCGGTCTCGCTTGGTCACCACTTCTTCAAGAAAACGATCCATCGTATGTCCCTCCAGTTGTATTGCTATGCTTGGTTTCTCACAGCATGATCAAATCAGTATGAACAGCAGCGCCACCAACACGCCCACGATGAAGCCGCCGATGACTTCCAGCTTCGTGTGGCCGATGAGCTCCTTGAGTTCCACATCGGTGATCGGCTCGCCGTTGACGAACACCTTCTTGATGATGTCGTTGATGACCTCCGCCTGCAGGCCGGTTTCGCGGCGCACGCCGGAGGCGTCGTACATCACAATGCACGCCAGCACCACCGTCGCAGCGAACTCCGGGCTGTCCAGGCCCGCGATCCAGCCGGTCATGATCGCCAGCGCCACCACAAAGGCCGTGTGGGAGGAGGGCATGCCGCCGCTGCCGAAGAAGCGCGTCAGATCCCACTTCTTTTCCACCAGCCAGTAGGTGGGAATTTTCAGCGCCTGTGCAGCAAACCAGCCGCACACCGCTCACCAGAGCACCTCATTTGTAAACAATGCCAG
>JBGVOA010000589.1:0-8187 GCA_045126095.1 Christensenellales bacterium
TCCGCACGATGGTCGTAGCCCACCACGCAGTAGGAGCCCTCCACCTTTGCGCTGGTGATCAGGACGGATTTCGCGCCCATACGGCGCAGCGCGTCCACCAGGTCGTCCGCCTCCTGACGTGTCAGCTCGTCCCGGATGGGCGTGCCGGCCAGGTAGGCCGCCTCGGTGTAGTTGGGCATGGTGTAGTCCGCAACGGAAACCATCTCGCGCATATGGCCGACGGTCGCCTCGGTCACGCCGTTGTATAGCTTGCCCTCGTCGCCCATGACCGGATCAACGAAGACCATGCAGCCCTTTTCGGCCGACTCCCGGCACAGGCCGGACACCAGCTCCGCCTGCTCGTCGGAGAAGATCATGCCGGTGGACACCGCCTCGAAGGAGAAGCCCAGCTGCTTCCACACAGCAAGGGTGCGGCGCATGTAGTCCGTCATCTCATGGATTTCGAAAGCGCCGTAATCCAGCGTGTTGCTGACGATGGCGGTGGGCAGGGTGTAGAGGTGGTGCCCCATGTGGCTGAGCACGGGCATCAGCGCCGCCAGGGCCACCTTGCCGTAGCCCGTCATGTCGTGGACGAGGAGGATCTTCTTGCCCATGGGATTCACCGCTTTCTCTTATGCTGCAGCGCCGGTTCGCTCTGGCGCGGTACGCTGGTTACGCCTTGACGGCGATGGCCTCGATCTCGACCTTCGCGTCGCGGGGGAGCTTGGCCACCTGCACGCAGGCGCGGGCCGGGGGATTCTCCGGGAAGAAGGTGGCGTAGGCCGCATTCACCTCGGCGAAGTCGTTCAGATCCTTGAGGAAGATGGTCGTCTTGACCACGTCCTTGAGGGTGCAGCCCGCCTCGGCCAGGATGGCAGCGATGTTCTTCATGCTCTGCACAGTCATTTCGCCCACGGAGCCCTCCAGCAGGGCGCCGGTCTCGGGGATGAAGGGCAGCTGTCCGCTGACGAACACCATGCTGCCGCAGGCCTGCACGCCCTGGCTGTAGGGGCCGATGGCGGCGGGAGCGTTGGGGGTGGCGATGATCTTATTCATGCTTTTGTCCTCCTTCAATGTTGTTGCCTGCGCCGGCTTCCTCCGCGCCCTGAACAATCAGCTGCTGCTCCTGCCGGTGCGCATCGCTGTTCAGGTAGGGATCAAGGGCGCTGTTGTGCGCAATATTGAGGCCCAGGGCCGCCAGAAACAGCAGCCCGCCAACGATCAGCATCGTAACGGACACCGTTTGGCCGGTGCGCTTTTCTTCCTTTTCCAGCTTGTAATCGTAGAAGGAGCCCAGATCGCTGGGCTTCTTCAGCGTGGAGAACAGCACCAGCAGGCTCTTGAAGGCGTAGCTGAAAATGTCAAAGAAGCCCGTGGTGGATACCCACATCAGGCCCGCCAGACCCAGCCACAGCACCGCCGGGACAAAGAGCGCATCGCTGGCGCAGCGCAGCGGCCAGGCCTGCGGCACTGCGGCATAGCGCTTGTGCGCGTAGGTGGCGGTATTCAGCCCGTCCACCCTGCTCAGGTAGATCATGTAGGCGATGACCGCCGCCACGGCCAGCTGAATGGCCAGACTGAGCCAGAATTTCTTGTTCTTTACCATGGAAAGCTCCTTGATGGTCTCTTTTGAAAAATGCAACCACAGCCGCAGCCATGGTTGCATCCTTCGTTGTGATTACTGCTGTACCTGCTTCTGGTACTGCTCAAACTCCGCATCGTTGCACATGACAAAGTGCCCCGGGGAGACCTCGCGGAAGGAGGGCTTGTCCACCGAGTAATCATGGGCGGACAGGGGGTTGTACTTTTCACGCACGCGATTCTTCTCGTAGTTGGGATCGGGCAGGGGGATGGCAGAGAGCAGCGCGCGGGTGTAGGGGTGCAGCGGATGCTCAAAGAGCTCATCGGAGGTGGCCAGCTCAACCATCTTGCCGAAGTACATAACGCCGATACGGTCGGAGAAGTACTTCACGACGCTCAGGTCATGGGCGATGAACAGGATCGTCAGGCCCAGATCGTTGCGCAGCTCGTTGAGGAGGTTGATGACCTGCGCCTGGATGGAAACGTCCAGGGCGGACACGGGCTCGTCAGCGATGATGAGCTCGGGCTCCATGACCACCGCGCGGGCAACGCCGATACGCTGGCGCTGGCCGCCGGAGAACTCATGGGGGTAGCGGCCCGCATGCTCGCGCACCAGGCCGACGCGCTCCAGCACCTTGAAGACCTTCTCGTCGATGACTTCCTTGTTCTTCTCGCCGCGGATCTTGAGGCCCTCTGCGATGGTCTCGTAGACCGTCATACGGGGGTCAAGGGAGGCGATGGGATCCTGGAAGATCATCTGGATCTGGGTGACAGAGCGGTTCTCCTTGGCGAAGTGATCGCGGCGGGCGCTGCGGATGGCCTCGCGCTGCTTGACGATGGTCTGCTTCAGCTCCGCCTTGCGGGCGGGATCGGCCGTCTTCATCTCCTCGCGGGCGCTCTTGATGGTCTCGCGGTAGGTACGGATACCCGCTGCGATGCGGCGGCCACGGAAGTAGATGTTGCCATCGGTGATGTCATACAGCTTGATGATGGAGCGGCCGGTCGTGGTCTTGCCGCAGCCGGACTCGCCGACCAGGCCGAAGACCTCGCCCTTCTTGATATCGAAGGAAACATTGTCCACAGCCTTGTTGACCCGGAAGTACTGGCACAGGTTCTCCACGCGCAGCAGCACGTCCTCCGGGATGGACTGGGCGGAGCTCAGGACTTTCTTTTCTTCATTAGCCATTGTTCTCCGCCTCCATTCTTTCCTTCATTTTCTTGATACGGTTGGTGACCGCAGCCGGAGGCTCCACCTTGGGAGCATCAGGATGCAGCAGCCAGGTCGCAGCCCAGTGGGTCTCGGTGATGGGGAACTGCGGCGGCTGACGCTCGAAGTCGATCTTCATCGCGTAAGCATTGCGCTCGGCGAAGGCGTCGCCCACAGGGGGATAACGCATATCCGGCGGCGTGCCGGGGATCGCGTCCAGCTTCTCCTTGCTGTCCAGGTCGGGCATGGAGGAGAGCAGCGCCCAGGTGTAGGGGTGGGCAGGCTCGTAGAAGACCTCCTCGGAGGTGCCATACTCCACGATCTTGCCGGCGTACATCACCGCGATGCGGTCCGCCATGTTCGCCACAACGCCCAGGTCATGGGTGATGAAGATAACGGACAGGTTGCGCTTCTTCTTCAGGTCCTGGATCAGCTCCAGGATCTGCGCCTGGATGGTCACGTCCAGAGCGGTGGTGGGCTCGTCACAGATGAGGATATCCGGGTTCGCCGCCAGGGCGATGGCGATAACGATACGCTGACGCATGCCGCCGGAGAACTCGAAGGGATACTGCATGTAGCGCTTGCGGGGCTCGGGGATACCGACCTCCTCCATCAGCTTCAGCGCCTTGACGCGCGCAGCGGTGGGGGTGACCGTCATCACCATGCCGTAGGCGTTATCCATCAGGTAATCGGTGATGGAATCGGTCTTGTAGCGCTTGACCTCATTCGCCTCCGCCTCGTTGCGGGCCACATAGTGGTCATGCAGGCGCTGGATGGCAGCCAGCATGTTCTCCTTGACCAGCTCCAGGTCGATGGTGGTGGGCATGGCAACCTTGTAGTCCTTGCCCTTGGCCGCGCGGGCCTGGGCCTGCTTGACTTCCTTCTCGTACTTGGCCTGCTTGCCGGCGTTGGTACGCTTGCCGTCCATATACTGGTTGACAAAGGCATGCATCGTGCCGCTGAAGGTGCAGGCCGCAGAGTCCTTGATGATATCCATCTCGTCGACGGATTCATTGACCTGCTTGCACAGCGCATCCAGACGACGACGGAAGGACTCCACAGTGCCGTCCTGCAGTTCCTTGTAGGCCTCCTCCAGCGCGGTCACCACGGCCTTGCGGCGCTCCAGGAACTCCGCATCGGACTTGATGATCATCTGGGTGATGTCTTCCTCGAACTCGTCCATGTAGTTCTTGGCCATGTAGTCATTGTAGAACTCATTCTGAGATTCGATGCTGCCGACCGGGCGGGCCATGTCCGCAGGGGCATTGAGATCAAAGTAGGCACGGGAGAAGAAGGCGGGCTTGGTCGCGTCCAGCGCGGCCTGCAGCAGCTTCTCCAGGCGGCACAGGGTCTGGATGGGCAGGGCGTAATCGCCGCTGCTCATGGCCTCCCGGGCTTCCTTCGTCACGGTGTTGCACAGCACGTTCAGATTGACGGCGTCCTCGCGCTCCACCACATAGGCGCTGACACTGGCGCGGGCATAGTCCAGCGCCTCGGTCAGGTCATCCAGCTCCTTGAAGGCGTTCTTTTCCATCAGGAAGCGCTGCTCCTTGATGCCGGCCAGCGCATCGCCGGCGGCCTCATAGGCGCTGTTGTAGGCCATTTCGTTCTTGGCGTACTCCTCCGCAAAATCGCGGAAGATGTCGCACTGCTTACGCACCTTATCCGCATTTTCCGGCTGATGCTGGATCATACGCTTCTCCAGCAGGCTCAGCTTGGTGCGGAAATTCTCGCGGCTGGCGCGCTGACGGGCCTTGCCCTTGAGGAGCATGGCCTCCGTCAGCTGCTTGCCGATGCGCATAATGGGGTTCAGGGAGGACAGGGGATCCTGGAAGATCATGGCGATGCGATCGCCGCGCAGGCGGTAGAAGTCCTCCTCGGTGATCTTGAGCAGATCCTGACCATCGTAGAGAATCTCGCCGCCTTCAACGATGGAATTGCCGGCGAGGATGCCCAGGATGGCCTTGCTGGTGACGGACTTGCCCGAGCCGGACTCGCCCACGATGGCCAGCGTCTCGCCCTTGTGCAGGTCGAAGGAGATGTTTCTGACCGCCTGCACCTTGCCGCCATTTGTGCGGAAGGACACGCGCAGGTTTCTTACCTGCAGCTTCTTTTCGACATTCATTTCCATCATTCAGTACCTCTCAAAGACGGGTTAAAGGCGTCGCGCAGGCCATTGCCGAACAGGTTGAAGGAGATCATCAGCATCGACACATACAGCGCAGGGAAC
Source organism: Christensenellales bacterium (assembly GCA_045126095.1). Lineage (GTDB taxonomy): Bacteria > Bacillota > Clostridia > Christensenellales > Aristaeellaceae > UBA11524. The sequence goes on from JBGVOA010000589.1 coordinate 4,998, forward strand.
AGGATGATGTGCGGATTGATCTGCAGCTGATCTCTACCATTGGCCAGCATGGTACCCACAGAGGTCATGGTGGAGGACTCCAGGTTCACGATGCCCAGATAGGTCATGCTGGACTCGGAGAAGATCATGCCCGGAATGACCAGAACGCTGCCGGTGATGATCGTGCCCAGAGAGTTGGGGAAGATATGCTTGAACATCAGGCGGAAGTCGCTGGCGCCCAGGGTGCGGGCCGCCAGGATGTACTCCTGACCCTTGAAGCGGTAGAACTGCATACGCACGCGGGCTGCCATGCCAATCCAGCCTGTCAGCACGAAGGCGAATATCAATGCGACCACCGGGCCGACGCGCTTTGCCAGATGCAGCTGGAACAGCGCCGTAACGACCATGAAGGGCACGTTATTCAGCACATCGGAGATACGGTCCATCACCAGGTCGACCGCGCCGCCGAAGTAACCCTGGATTGCGCCATAGATCGCGCCGATCAGCATATTGATGCTGGACACGCCGATGGCCAGGATGAAGGAGAAGCGGGCGCCGGAAGCCAGGCGGGTCAGGATGTCCTGGCCTTTGGTGTTGGTGCCGAAGAAGAACTCAGGCTCGAAACCAAACTTATAGCGGAAGTAGTTGTACAGGCTGATGCGGACGCTGTAGTTCCTGCTCGTCTCCGAGCCGCCCACCTTGCAGTACGCAAAGCTGCCATCGTCGCCCTCCACGCGGGTAGAGGTGTACTCAGGCGCGGCGTAGTTCAGCGCCGTCATGATGGCCCTGCCGGTCATCGTCGCGCCGGTCACGCCGTCGATGGTGGTATCCATCTCATGCGCGGCCTCACGCTCCGCATCGGTCATGGTCAGCACGAAGGGGGTGCGCTGACCAACGAGCTTGCCGGCAAACTCCTCCGTGTCGTAGCCGTTCACGGACTCCGTCTTCACGCCGTCCACAGACAGGGTGTAATCGGTCAGATAGCCGTTCTTGTCATAGGTCGCCTGCACCGTAACGTAGGAGCTGTAAACAGCCTTGGTTGCCTTGCTGTTCTTGCTCTTGGGCAGGGCCTTGTTCAGCGTATTCACGATGTCCAGGCCAGCCTGCGCCGCCACAGCAGCAGAATCGACAACCGCTTCGGCCGTATCGGTCTCAGCCTCAGCCTCCGCAGAAGCCTCCACCTCGACCACCTCCAGCGCGAAGGTGCCCACCTGGCCGATGTACTGGCTGGCATACTCCTCGGTGGCATACTGTGCCAGCGTCTCGGGAGCGCCCTCGGGCAGCGTCACGGAAGCGGCAGTCACGATGCCTTCGCTGTCGCAGACCAGGTTCAGAACCAGCTCGCAGCCGTCCACCACGATCGTGTTGGAAATCGTACGGCTGGCAGAATCGATATTCAGCGCCTCAATGACGGTCTCCTCCACCACTTCCGCGCTCTCCTCAGCCACAGGTTCGGCCTCGACCGGCTGCGCACCGGGGATGGGGGTGATGAGGGTGTCATTGCCCACATACTCCTCGGCAGGATCGGTCATCCGGAAGGCGCCCTTCTTGCCGATGAACTGGCTGGTGAACTCCTCGGAGGCATACTCATTGAGCACCTCGAGCGCGCCCTCGGGGACGGTCACAGTGAAGGCGGTCACAACGCCCTCAGCGTCATACGTCCAGTCCAGGGTCAGCTCGTCCTCGCCGGCCTTGACCGTCGCGGTGTGCACAAAAGGAGGCTGCGCGCCGGCGGCCTGCTCGTTCAGAGCTTCCACCAGCTTTTCGCCCACAAGGATCGCATAGGGATCCGCGGGCTCGCCATTGACATACAGACCATTCAGGCCGACAATCGTCGCGCCCTCGTCGTTCGTGGCCACACCGTTGGAGATGTCACCCAGCACGAAGGGGCCGGTCTTGCCGGTGATCTGCTTGGTGAACTCAGCCGTCGCGAACTGCCGGCTCAGCGCGGTGGCCGTGCCGTTGACAACGATGGTGCTGCGGGTGATCGCGCCCTTGGCGTCAAAGGTCACATCCAGATCCACACTGCAATCGAACACCTTCACGGTGGCCTTGCCGGTGTTGGACTCCGCCAGCGCCTTGCCGCGCAGGTAGTTTTCCTTGACGTTGCCGTCCATATCCATGATCGGCTCGGTGCTGTTCTCCTCATGCTGGTACCAGATACCACTGTTCGTGGTCTGCTCGTTCACAGCAGGGAAAATGACCTGGATATCCGGATGCTCCATCTGCCAATTCTGAATGCGCTTGAACTCGACGATCGACATATCGTCGTAGCCCATGCCATTCTTGTCATTGCCCATGAGCATGTAGGTATCCAGACGAAGATCGCGGAACTCCGCAGGCTTGTCCATCAGCGCTGCTTCCAGATTGGCCTGCTTCTTCTTCTTGAGAGCTGCGTTCTTCGTCTTTTCGACTTCTTCCTTCAGCTTCTCGATCTTCTTTTCGTAGTTAGCCATCTGGCCCTTATCGGAACGGGGCTCGCCGATCACCTCGACAACAGGGTTCAGGCCCGTCTCCTGATACAGTGCCACATACTCGCCATACTTCTTATCGTTGACGTCCTTCTCCACCTTGGTGCCGTCCATGCCAGCCCAGGCCAGCAGGTCGGACTTAGGCGGAAGATGGGTGTACAGCTGATAGTCCGTATCGGTCAGCGCGCGAGTGTACTTGTTCTCGCAGAAAATCGGAACAAACACCGCGAACATGAACAGGATCATGATGATGATCGCAGCCACAACGGAGGACTTATTCTTGCAGAAGCGGTTGAACGCGTCGCGGAAATAGCCGATGGGCTTGCTCTCCAGCTTCTTGTCATGCATCCGGCCTTCTTCGGGGACGAGTTCAAAGGCCGAGGCAGGAAGCGACTCGTACTTTTTATTTTCCATTATTTCTTACTCCCCATACGAATTCTCGGATCGATGAAGCTGTAGCTCAGGTCCACCACAATGCCGGACGCCAGGCCGATCAGGGTGTAGAACACAGTTTCCATCATAAAGAAGTTATAGTCCGGAGGCGTGGTCTGGATACTCTTGACATACAGGCCGCCAACACCGGGAATAACGAAGATATTCTCGATGATCAGCGAGCCGCCCAGGATGCCGATGAATTCGCCCAGGATCATGGGGAAAATCGGAACCATGGCGTTGCGCAGTGCATGACGGACAGTCGTCTGTGCGCGGCTCAGGCCCTTGGTACGGGCCAGCAGCAGGTA
>JBGVOA010000590.1:0-2209 GCA_045126095.1 Christensenellales bacterium
TCACCACATAATGCTCGATGTTCATCTCGAAATTGTGGTTGATCGTGCGCATGGCCAGTTCGCCGCCGCCGCGCTGATAAGCGACGTTGATGCGGTTCTTGCTCTTGTAGCCGGGAATGGTGACATACAGGTCGCGCAGGATGGAGGTCAGCTTGATCTCGCCCGTGTCCTTGTTGATGGACACGATGATCTGCACGTCGCCGTGCTGGTTGCTCTCATCCAGGCTTTCGGAGCGGCTGTCGATGCCGATGAGCAGGATGTTGACCACGTTGTCCGGCAGGTTCTCGTTCAGCTCCAGTGAGCCCACGTCCACCGTGTCGTCGATCTCCGCATCCAGGATCTCCACCGTCGCCATCAGCTCCTCGGGGATCTCGAAGCCCTCGATCTCCTCGCCCGCCGCGTTGATGGCCACGCCGTCCACCACCACGATCTCATCCATGTCGATCTGGTCGGGCATTTCATCCTCCGCAAGGGCTGTCACGCCCAGCAGCAGGGTCAGCGCCAGCAGCAGCGCCGTCAGCTTCTTCAGCAGCTTCATATCTGTTCCTCCTTGGGGAAAGGTTCTGCATACGTTCATTCTATTATAGTGCAACGCGCCGCAAATTGCAATACGCAGCCGGAGATTGTTACAGGCCCCGCTCCTCGTTCAGTTCATCCAGGGACAGCTCGAAGGAAGGCAGGAACATGCGCAGGAAGTCCTGTACCTCGGGCAGGTCGATGGCCTCCAGGCTCCTGCGGATGGACTCCCCCGCCGCCTCGAACTCCCGGTTGCCGGCGCGCTTTTCCTCTATGCATTTCACATACGCGCTGATGGAGTCCGCCGCCTTGACCACCGCCCGGTCATAGCCCTCCGGCTCCGAAAGATAGGGGCGGAAGGCCGGGCGCAGGCCCTCGGGCAGCATCGACAGCAGGCGCTCGTTGGCCATGCGCTCCACGCCCTTGTAGGACGTGCGCAGCTCCTGGGAATGATACTTGACCGGCGTGGGCATGTCGCCGGTAATGACCTCGGAGACGTCGTGGTATACGCCCAGGGCGAGGATGTGCTCCGGATCGCAGCCGCGGCCATAGCTGTCGCGGCCGATGACGGCGATGGCGTGGGCGATCATCGCCACCTGCAGGGAATGCTCCGCGTCGTTTTCCGGCATGACGGAGCGCATCAGGCCCCACCGGCGGATATAGCGCAGGCGGGCCAGGTAAGCAAAGAAATGATGCATGAAAGGCACCTCCGTATAAATGAACGAATCTATTGTACTCCAAATTCCCGCAAAATGCGATAGGCTTCACAAATTTTCACGCTTACACGGCAAAATCCGTTTCACTCCGCCGACGGATGCGGTATACTGTACCTTAGACCAGAACCAATCGGAGGGCTGATTCATGATCCGCAAAATCATCCGCATCGACGAAAGCAAGTGCAACGGCTGCGGCCTGTGCGCCGAAGCGTGCCACGAGGGCGCCATCGGCATGGTGGACGGCAAGGCGAGGCTGCTGCGCGAGGACTACTGCGACGGCCTGGGCGACTGCCTGCCCGCCTGCCCGATGAACGCCATCTCCTTCGAGGAGCGCGAGGCTCCCGCCTACAACGAGGCCGCCGTGCTGGCCGCCAAGGCTGCGAAGGCCGCCCCGGAGAAAGCGCCACTGCCCTGTGGCTGCCCCGGCTCCGCCTGCCAGAGCATCCCCGCTTCTGCTCCCTCCATGGCATACGACGTGCCCAGCTGCCTGCGCAACTTCCCCGTGCAGCTCCAACTGGCCCCGGTCAATGCCCCCTGGTTTGACGGCGCGGATCTCCTCATCGCCGCCGACTGCACCGCCTATGCCTGCGGCGACTTCCACCGCCGCTACATGCAGGGCCGGGTGACCCTCATCGCCTGCCCCAAACTCGACCAGGCCGACTACGCCGCCAAACTGGCCGACATCCTCGCCGCCAATGATATCCGCTCCATCACCGTCACCCGCATGACCGTCCCCTGCTGCGGCGGACTCACCCGCGCCGTCCAGCTCGGCGTGCTCATGAGCGGCAGGAGCATCCCGGTGAAGGTCGTCACCATCGCGCCGGATGGGAGCGTCAGGGAGTAACAGCCGGGGGGAACTCCTTCCGTCTTCGTTCCCGGATGCTGCGAACGAATCCACCTCCCTCGGCGAGGGAGGCGTTACCCCACGCCCCCACCAACCACAGACTCCCTCCCCGAGGGAGCTGTCGCCCGGCTTG
>JBGVOA010000591.1:0-7143 GCA_045126095.1 Christensenellales bacterium
AGCATCGTCCGCCTTGACAAGACCACGCCGCTGCCGGACGTACTGAACGTGCATTTCCAGTCCGGGGACAGACAGGATCTCCCCCATTTCATGCTGAGCAGCGGTTCTCCCGATGCGCAGACCGTCATCCACGAGAACGAATACGTTCTCATCACCCTGCATTCCGACTGGTATGACGGCAGGAGCGCCATCCTGACGCTTCAGGCGACGCTCAAGGATCCGGATGCATACGCCTTCGTTGAATCTGCAGACAGCACGCCGCCCGATGGGAAGCTCGGCGTCGCGCTGACCTCCATGGTCGGTTGGAGCAACGAGAGCTTCTCCCGGCATGGCTGGATGACGCTCAGCCGCCCTTGGGCGCTGGACGATTCCATTCTGTGGCAAGCCAAGGCCTTCGACATTGATCCCGACGAGGATGAGCTGCTCATCGGCGGATATCTCTGGCTGACGACGCCCTCCGGCGAGGAGACGATCGCCATCGACCACGCCATCCCTCAAACCGGCCTGTGGCAGGAGTACACGCTCACGCCCATCGCCCCGACAGAGACGATCCGCCTCGAGCGCGCCACGCTTCACGCCGGTACTCACGCCAGCTACTACGACCTCACATACGTGGCGCAGGATTCCGCCGGGCCACTGACGCTCCGCATCGCCAGCGTGAACAACGCGCCTCTGAGCATCTACGCCCTGCAGACCGGCGACGCAGACGGGCTTCTCTGCACGTCCATCGTCGCGCAGACGCGCTTGGCCGAGCAAACAGCAGTCATTGAGGTCTGCACCGCCGACGGGCAGGTGCTTGAGGAAGTCGTCTGCCAAATCGAAGAAGCGATCACTCCCTGACACACAAAAGGCAGCGCCTGCACCCCCGCAGCCGCTGCCTCTTTTCATTTCCATATGCACTTTTTGACCGTGTACCACCGCGCGGCCTCGTCCTCGATGCGCCGCCTGTCCGCCGCCGCGATGGCCTCGAAGGTCGTCAGCTCGACCTTTCCCTTCGTTTCCTTCCATTTACCCACGACACGCCCGCGCAGCAGGATCGCCGGGTTGACGATGCCCGCCAGGCTGAAGATTCCCCGCAGGTGCTCCGGCGGCAGGAAGGGGCTGTCCTCCTTGCGGTAGCCCAGCAGCAGCGGGTCGAAGCCCGCCAGCAGGATGACCTCCGGCATGTCGCGCACAGGCGCGTCGCCGGGGATGTGCCAGTATGTCCGGCCTTCGCAGGTCACCGTCTCCGCGTCGAGGCCGCTGAACAGGACTTTCGCATCCGCCTGCGTCCAGTGCAGAAAGTAGGCAGCGTCCCGGAGGGTCACAGGGCCGTAGTGGGTCAGGTATCGCCGGGCGATCTCCAGCCGGGCGGCGGACTCCTCCATCGGCGTAAAGGGCGCAAGCAGCCGGTAGCGCTTGGTCTCGTCCGGGTGCGTGTCATCCGCCATGTCCACCCGGAAGGCAATCACGCCCAGCTCGGCCAGCTCGCGGATCATCCCGCCCCAGGGGTCAAACACGCGCGTCTCTTCCGCCTCCGTCATGCCGAGGCTGCGCATGCGCACCCGCAGCGCCTCGCGGGTATCTGTCCCGTCAGCGATGGCAGCAACCATCATCCGCGCCAGCTCGCGCTCCCGCTCCGGCGCATTTGCATGCCCCCGGCCTGCCGTCCAGCGATACCAGCCGGTTTCGCACACATCCTCCGCCGTGCCAATCAGACGGAAATACAGCGGCAGATCCTCCTCCGGAATGAGATGCACCGTGCCCCGCAGCGTCCAGGTCTTCACCACGGCGGACACATCCGGCGCGTCCGTGCGGATGCGCAGCGCATGCACCGCGTTGCGCAGGAATTGGGCCTGCAAGCCACACAGGCCGCCCGCCACCACCCGGCTGTCCGCCGGCGTCAGCAGATATTGCGCCTGCAAGCGTCGCAGGAGCAGCTCATCACGTTCCATAGCGCTCCCTCCTTTCGCCCATTTTAGCACATCCGTTCCCCTTTTGCAAGGCAAACAGGGACAAAAAAATCCCCCGCCGGTCGGCAGGGGCTTTGCCTGAGAGGCGTCAGGTCTTAGTTGCGGCGAGCGTCGAAGCAGGCCTTGCAGTAGACGGGACGATCCTCGCGGGGCTGGAAGTGGATCTGGAACTCAGCACCGCAGTCAGCGCAGACAGCGTTGAACAGCTCGCGGGCGGGCGCAGCGCCGGTGCGGGCCTTGCGGGCCTGACGGCAGGCACGGCAGCACTTGGGCTCGTTGGTGAAGCCGCGCTCGGCGTAGAACTCCTGCTCACCAGCGGAGAAAACGAACTCCTGGTTGCACTCGCGGCAAACAAGCGTCTTATCTTCGTACATTGTAGGAACCCCCCTGAAAATGATTGAAATTGGTAAATCTCCGGCTGACCTGGTCTTTGACCCCACACTCGCCATCTGGGAGGTAGCTCTGCGCCATCGCGCCCTCACGCACTCCTCTCAGGGTTAGGGAACTGAGTCTCCGCCCTGGATGGACTTACTTCTAAACCGCACCATGCTCACCGGCGCTTTGGCCGGGTTACGTGGACCGCTTTGCCTGCGACTGGCATCGGCTTGCAACCACAGACCCGAAGATTCAACCTCGCCTATTATAGCCGAAATCCGGCGGAATATCAAGCGAAAATCCGCAGATTCCGGCAGGAAAAACGCATTTTGCACAGGAGCGCTCACTGCAGCGTGATGATCACCAGCTCCGGCGGGTTGAACACGCGGGGCACACGGGTGGACTCCCGCGCCAGTCCACGGCTGACGATGAGCGTCGTGTTCCTCACGCGGTATTCACCGCCCGCGTACCGGGGCAGGAACCCCTGGTTGGGCGCGTACAGCCCGTTGAGCAGCCCCGGCAGACGCACCTGTCCGCCGTGTGCATGGCCGCTGACCACTAGGTCGAAGCCCGCTGCGGCATACGCTTCGATCATTTCCGGCCTGTGCGCCAGGAGCAGCGTGAAGGCTCCCGGCTCTGCCTGGGACATGGCGCGGGCCAGCTGCTCCGGCGTCTCCGGTGCGCCTGAATACACCATCGCATAGGGATCGGGCACACCGCAGATGTTCAGGCGCTGGCCGTTAACCTCTACCGTACGGCAGTCCATGTCCAGCACCGTGGCTCCTGCAGCGGACACGCGGCGGCAGATTTCGTCGATCTCCTCCGACCAGTATTCGTGGTTGCCGGTGACATAATACGTGGGCCAGCGGGCCGCCAGAGCCGTCACCAGCGCATCGGAAGCATCCCATGGCATTTCGTCGTCGTAGATGTCGCCCACCAGCAGCACCAGGTCAGGCCCTTCCGCCTCGATGGAAGTCAGCAGCCGCTGCGCACCGGGGCCGTAATCGCAGCCGTGGAAGTCCGCCACCACGGCCAGGCGCACGGGTGCGGTGATCTCCGGCGCGTCCACCGTATAACGCCGGGTGATGTGGCGCACATCCAGCGCACAGAAAGCCAGCGCCGCCAGCAACGCGGCAACCGCCGTCCACCAGATCCACCTGCGCTTTTTCATCCGCAGCACCTCCTGCAAGTTAAGACGCGCGCCGCCGGAAAAACGTTCCCAGCGACGCGCACTTTTTTACATCAAATATTGTCGAAGAAGGCCGTGCCGTCCTCGTTGCGCAGCACATCCTCCTCGAAGTGCAGCGGCAGGGGCTTGGCGATCATGTAGCGCAGGATTTCGTCCATGCGCACGCTCTCGCGGAAGGTCACCAGCGAGAAGCTGACGCCATGCTTGTGCGCGCGGCCGGTACGGCCAATGCGATGCAGGTAGTACTCGTTCTCCTCCGGCAGGTCGTAGTTGATGACGGCCTCCACATCGTCCACGTCAATGCCGCGGGCAGCCACATCGGTGGCCACGAGGATGGCGAACTTGCCCTTGCGGAAATCGCTCATCACCACGTTGCGCTTGCTCTGCGGCACGTCGCCGTGGATGCACTCCGCGTCGTAGCCCTTCTTCTTCAGGTCGCTGGTCAGGCGGTCGGTCATGAACTTGGTGTTGCAGAAGATCATGATGCGCTGGTAGACGTCCGCATCCAGCAGGTACAGGAGATTGTCCATCTTCTGCTTCTGCTCGGTGGCGATGACGTACTGCGCAATCTGCGGACGGTCTTCCTTGGTGGCCTCGACCGTGATTTCCACCGGGTTATTCTGGTACTTCCAGGCGATGGTCAGCACGTCCTGATTGGTGGTGGCAGAGAACAGCACCAGCTGGCGCTCCTTCGGCGTGGCCTCGATGATCTTCGTCACGTCCTTGACGAAGCCCATGTTGAGCATCTCGTCCGCCTCGTCCAGCACCATGGTGTGCACGCCGGTGAGCTTGATGTTGCCGCGGTTCATGTGATCCAGCAGGCGGCCGGGCGTCGCCACGACGATCTGCGGCTTGCGCTTGAGGGCGTTGAGCTGCTTCGGAATGGGCTGACCGCCGTAGAGCACGGCGATGCGGCAGCCCTTGATGTACTTGGCCAGCTTCGTCAGCTCGTCGCCAATCTGAAGGGCCAGCTCGCGGGTGGGAGCCAGCACGATCTCCTGCACGCAGTCATCCTGCAGCTGCACATACTCCAGCATGGGAATGCCGAAGGCCACGGTCTTGCCGGTGCCGGTGGGGGCGATGGCGTTGATGTCAGCGCCGTCCATCATCAGGGGAATGGTGCGCGCCTGCACGGTAGAAGGGGCGGTGAAGCCCATATCCCCAATGGCGCGAAGGATCTCCTTGGAGAGATCCATGGTGTCAAAGGACACAGGGGTATTCATTTCAGACAAGGGAGTATCTCCTTTCAGGGCGTCTTGATGCCCTATCAGCCGCCCATCCGGCGGCCATGCCTCCCTGAAGGAGGCTCCATCTCAACAGAATCAGTCGTGGTAAGCGCGGATGGCCTTGCTGAGCTGATCCGGGCAGCTGGTATTGCCGCGGCACTCAATGCCCTCGAGGATCTGCGCGATCTCCTCCGCCTTGCGGCCGATGACGCTGCGGGCCAGGCCCTCGGTGTTGCCCTTGCAGCCGCGGGTGAACTTGCAGTAGGTGATCACGCCGTCCTGGATCTCCAGATCGATCTGAGAGGAGCAGGTTCCGTTGGTCTTGTAGGTGAACATATGTATCTTCCTTTCCGTATCGTTCCGGCAAATGCCGTTTGCAGCAGAAAAACAGCGGACGAACCGCCGTCTGTGCATATTCGCCGCATCCTGCCGGAATTCCTGCACGCCGCGCGAGAAAATCACATACTTTGTCGGCAGGAGGTGGCTGCAATGGGCCTGCAGGAACCTGACTGGTGGGTGGACGACCGCGCACACATGCTCCACCATGGCGAGCGAACCTTTCCCTGTGACCGGAATATCGAATCCCTGGCCGTCTGGAAGGGATGCGCGCTGCTGCTCTCCTCGGATACGGACTGCCTTTCCCTCTGGGATAGGGACGGCCCTGTGCGAACCGTGCGCATCGGCGTATACCCACAGGATATGGCCATTGCAGACGACTTGGCCATCGTATGCGGCGGGGCGGACTGCCGCTTGCATCTGCTGACGCTGCCTGAGCTGCGCTCCTCCGGCGAAATCTCACTGCCCGGCATGCCTGAGCGGATCGCCCTGCAAGGCAGCGACGCCCATGTGCTTGCCCTGCTGACCGAGCCGGAGGTACATACCGCACTCCTGCAGGTTCCCCTGCCCACCGGGCCTGCGCAGACCCGGCTGACGCTCCCCGGCATTCCCGGAGCGCTCGCGCCGGACGCAGCCGACCTGTGGATCGGCGTGGGCGAGCGGGTGCTGCACCTCCCCCACGGAGAGCTGCTGCCCGATGTGGTTATCGAGGGCTTTGAAATGCCGGAGCGCATCGAGGTGCACGCCCATGGCCTGCACGTAGCGGATGCGCTGCTTGGCCGCACGATCTGCCTGCACTTTGGCGCTGACGACAACAAAAAGGAGCGTTCACCTTGCGATGAACGCCCCTGTGTTTGTGAGCTCAGGAAGCCTTACAGCTCCCACCTACCCCGATCGATTACTCGATGACCTCAGCGATAACGCCGGAACCGACAGTGCGGCCACCCTCACGGATAGCGAAGCGCAGGCCCTTCTCCATAGCGATGGGGGTGATCAGGGTCAGCTCCATGTCGATGTTGTCACCGGGCATAACCATCTCGGTGCCCTCGGGCAGCTTGATGTTGCCGGTCACGTCGGTGGTACGGAAGTAGAACTGGGGACGGTAGCCATTGAAGAAGGGGGTATGACGGCCGCCCTCTTCCTTGGTCAGCACGTACACCTGGCCGATGGCGTGGGTGTGGGGCTTGATGGTGCCGGGCTTGGCCAGAACCTGACCACGCTCGATCTCGTTGCGCTGGATGCCACGCAGCAGAGCGCCGATGTTGTCGCCGGCCTCAGCCTGGTCCAGCAGCTTGTGGAACATCTCAACGCCGGTCACGACGGTGGTCTTCGCCTTCTCCATCAGACCAACGATCTCGACGGTGTCGGACACCTTCACGACGCCGCGCTCAACACGACCGGTGGCAACGGTGCCGCGGCCGGAGATGGAGAACACGTCCTCAACGGGCATCAGGAAGGGCTGATCGGTAGCACGGGCGGGTTCGGGAATGTAGGTGTCGACCTCGTGCATCAGCTCGAAGATCTTCGCGCACCAGGGATCCTCATCCACGTTCTTGCCTGCCTGCACGGCCTCCAGAGCCTGCAGAGCGGAACCCTTCACGATCGGAATGTCGTCGCCGGGGAAATCGTAGGAGCTCAGCAGCTCGCGGATCTCCATCTCAACCAGCTCCAGCAGCTCCTCGTCGTCCATCATGTCGGTCTTGTTCATGAACACGACGATGTAGGGCACGCCAACCTGACGGGCCAGCAGGATGTGCTCGCGGGTCTGGGGCATGGGGCCGTCGGGAGCAGACACGACCAGGATCGCGCCGTCCATCTGGGCAGCACCGGTGATCATGTTCTTAACGTAGTCGGCGTGGCCGGGGCAGTCCACGTGAGCGTAGTGACGAGTCTCGGTCTCGTACTCAACGTGGGCGGTGTTAATCGTGATGCCACGGGCCTTCTCTTCGGGAGCCTTGTCGATGTCGGCGTAGTTCATCGCCTTCGCGGAGCCCTTCTGAGCCAGCGTCATGCAGATGGCGGCGGTCAGAGTGGTCTTGCCGTGGTCGACGTGACCGATGGTACC
>JBGVOA010000592.1:0-8071 GCA_045126095.1 Christensenellales bacterium
CCCCAGCATTGCGTCTGCACTCCAAAGGATAAACCCATCAGGATATCCCCACCAAACAACGGCCTTCCCCCTCACGCATGAAGGGAAAGGCCGTTTTGCAATTCTGTTTTGGGTCAGCCGCCGATGGTCTCGCACACCGCCGCCAGTTCCTCTACCCGCAGGATCTCCACGCTGCCGTAGGGCGCGTCCAGCAGCACCTCCACCGCGCGGCGGTAGCGCTCCAGCTCGGTCAGGAGCGCGCCTTCCTCGATGGGTCGGCCCTCGCTCGTCGCCCGGTTGATCTCCGCTGTGGCTGCCATCCAGCAGCAGTTCACCAGCTGCAGCACGGCTTCCTCCATGCCGCGCACGGGCGGGCAGACCGTTCCGTTCGCGGAGGCAGAGGCAACTTCCTGCGCCAGCAGCGTGCGGAATTGGGCCATCAGCGCGTCCTGGTAGAGCATCGCCATGGCGCGGCCTTCGCTGCGCTCCATGATGGGCGCAAGCATGCGGATGAAGTCCGCTTCCTCGCGCCGCAGGGGCATGAAGCCGCGCAGCACCGCGTTGATGCGGGCCATGTCGCCGTCCGCCGCATCAAGCGCGTCCGCCGTGTAGGCCGCAGCGCGCTCGGCACGCTGGGCAACCAGCAGGCGCAGCACGTCCTCCTTGGTGGCAAAATAATGGTAGAAGCCGCCCTTGCTCATGTGGAGCGCATCCAGCACGTCCTGCACGCTGGTTGCGTCGTATCCCCGGGAAAGGAAGAGCCTCTCCGCCGCCGCCAGAATCTCCTGACGCTTCGTTTCACCCTTGCGCATGCACCCTGTCTCCTTCTGTCAGAATCGTCTATTAAGTATAGGGCAAAAGGCAAATTTCGTCAAGGCCTGACGGCGCAAACTGACCTTGACTTCCCGCGCGCAATGCGGGATAATAGGACATAGCCTTTTTTGAAAGGATGACCCCTGTGAAGCTGATGCACATATCCGATCTGCACCTGGGGCGGCAGCTGCACCGCTTTCCCCTGCAGGACGAGCAGAACGTGATCCTCGAATTGATCCGGCAGACCGCGGAAGCCGAAAAGCCGGACGCGATCCTCATTGCCGGCGACGTATATGACCGCAGCATTCCGCCGGTTTATGCCATGCAGGCCCTGGACATCTTTTTGCAGGGGCTGCTGGCCACCGGCGCTGCCGTATGCATGATCAGCGGCAACCACGATTCCGCCGAGCGCCTGGGGTTCCTCTCCGGGCCGCTCAAAGCCAGCGGTCTTTATGTCTCCCCCGCATACCGCGGAACGGTGGAGCGCGTCACCCTCAACGACAATGACGGCCCCGTGGACATATGGCTCCTGCCCTATCTGCGTCCGGCAGCGGTGCGGCCCTTCTTCCCTGAAGAGGTAATCGCCACCACCAACGACGCGGTAGCTTGCGTCCTGCGCAGCCTACCCATCGACCGCGAGCACCGCAATGTGCTGGTAGCGCATCAGTTTGTGGCCGGCGCAGCGCTCATCGGCTCAGAGGAGGCCTGCGCCCTCTCCGATACGGCAGACGTAGTCGTCGGCGGCGCGGACCTGGTGGAAGCGCGCCTCTTTGACGATTTCGACTATGTTGCCCTGGGCCATCTGCACCACGCGCAAAATGTGGGCACGCCCCACATCCGATACTGCGGCACGCCGCTGAAATACTCCTTTTCAGAGCTGCACAGCGATAAGTCGGTCACCATGGTGGAGCTGTCAAGCGATCGCAGCCTGTCCGTGCGGACGCTGCCGCTGCCTGAACCTCGTGGTCTCCAGGAGCTGCGGGGAGAATTCGCCAGTCTCATATCTGACGCTGCTGTTTCCGTAACCGACCGCGATGCATACACCCATGTCATCCTCACTGACGACCATCCCATCCCCGACGTTGTCACCCGGCTGCGCCAGTACTTCCCGAACGTGACGCACCTGGACTGGGACAATGTCCGCACCCGCCACGAGGATGACTTCACCAGCGTCACCGACGCGCGCCGTCACACGCCGCTGGAGCTCTTCAGCGAGTTCTTCGAGCGCGTCAACGGCGCTGCTATGACGCCGGAGCAGTCCGCCTATATGGAGGATCTGATCCGCAGCATATGGGAGGGCGAGGCATGAGACCGATCAGGCTGATTATCAGCGCCTTTGGCTCCTATGCGGACAGGCAGGAGATCGACTTCAGCCGTTTTGGCGAAACAGGCCTGTACCTCATCTGCGGCGACACCGGCGCAGGCAAGACCACCATCTTTGATGCGATCACCTTTGCGCTCTACGGCGAGCCCTCCGGCGAGGGTGACCGCGCAAAGAATGCCTTGCGGAGCACCTATGCGGCCCCCGAAACGCCCACCTATGTGGAGATGACCTTCGTCCTTCGCGGGCAGACCTACACCGTCCGCCGCAGCCCCAGCTACATGCGTCCCCGCCAGCGCGGCACGGGCATGACGGAAGAAAAACCCTCCGCGACGCTTACGCTGCCGGACGGCTCTGTGCTTTCCGATCGCCGCGCAGCCGATGCGCACCTGAGCGAGCTGCTGGGCGTAACCCGCGAGCAGTTCAAGCAGATCTCGATGATTGCACAGGGCGAGTTCCGCGAGCTGCTCAAGGCCGATACCGCCAAACGCACCGAGCTCTTCCGCGACCTGTTTTCCACCGGACGCTTCAATGCCCTGCAGGAGCGCCTTGCCCAGGACGCGCGAGCACAGGAGGCTGTTTGCAGGGAGCACCGCAGCCGCATCGCCGACCAGCTGAGGCGCATCGCCTGTGACGCAGAGCACCCACATGCAGATGCGCTGCCTGCTCTGCGCCAGGGTGACCTGCCGCCCGGTGAGGCTGACGCTTACATTGCAGAGTTTATCACGGCGGACGAGGCCGCAGAGGCTGCGCTCACGGCCCGTCAGGAACGGCTGACGCAACAAGGGCGCGAGATCGCTGCTGTACGCAACCAGCTGGAGCAACGTCAGCGGACGCAAGTGCAGCTGAACCGCGCCGCAACGGAGCTGGAGGCCCGAATTCGCGCTGCCGCAGCTGCAAGCGACGCCCTGAAGGCTGCTCAGCAGCGGCAGGCAGAAGCTGAATCCGCAAAGGCACAGGCAGCTGCGCTTCAAGCGGCCATGCCTGCATACGATCGTCTGCAGGCGGCTGACGAAGCTCTTCGGGCTGCAAAAACCTCGTGTGCCTCCCAGGATGAAGCGCTCGCCGTGCTCAGCGAACGCATTCGTCATGCGGAGGAAAAGCTCACCCAGGCCCGCAGCAGGCTCGCCATGCTGGCGGGAAGCGATGCAGAAGCGCTTCGTCACCAGCAGGCCTCAGAACAAATCCAACGCGAGCTGACCGCCCTTGAAGCGCTCCATAAGGAGCATGCTGCGCTGCTTACCGCGCGCCGCTCGCTCCAGCATGCGTCCTCTGTGCACATGCAGGCCATCGCCGCAGCTACGAAGGCCCAGAGCGCCTATCAGCAGACCGTCGAGGCCTGGTACGCACAACAGGCCGGTCACCTTGCGTCGGAACAGCTCCGACCTGGCGAGCCCTGTCCCGTATGCGGCAGCAGGGAGCATCCCGCGCCGGCCATGCTGCCCGCTACATCGGTGGACAAGGCTACCGTTGACGCAGCCGAAAAGGCCCGCTCAGCCGCGTCCGCCGCTGAAGGCCGAGCTAAGAGCGCGCACGACGTTTCCGCAGCCGATGTGCAGACCCGCGAAGCAGCCTTTACATCGCAGCTGCTGGATGTGCTGGACGTTTCCGACGAGCAGGCATTCCCGGCGCTCTACGCAGAGCGCCACGAGGCGCTGAATGCGCGCAGCCAGGAAACCCAGAATGCTTTCGCCAGGGCGCGCATCGCAGCGCAGGAGCATGCAAAACTCACCTCTGCCCTACCTTCTGCCGAAGCTGCGCTCGCCGAGCTTCACCAGAAGGAGCAGGCCCTTTCGACGGCCCGGAGCGAATCTGCAGCCCGCGTGGCTGCCTGCACTGCGGAGCAAGGCGCTATCGCGGCGTCCCTGTCCTATCCAACCCGCCAGGCAGCACAGAAGGAGCTCACTGCGCTGCAAAGCACGGTTGCGCAGATTGAAGCGGCGATCCACCGCGCGCAGGAGGCGCACAGGCAGTCTGCCGAGGAGCAGCAGGCATGCAAGGGCCGCGTGGATGCACTGCAGGCAACGCTCTCCGCGATGCCCGCCGTTGACGCCCGGGCCGTTGCAGAGCAGGCAGAGGCCCTTGCCGCACAGGAGCGTGGCGTATCCGAAGGATTGAAGGCCGTGCATATCCGCCTGGCCGGAAACCGCCGCGCCCAGGAGGAGATCAAGGCTGCCCGCGTACACCTCCGCCGTGAAGAGGCGCGCCTTTCCTGGCTCAGCGAGCTTGCCCGCACAGCCGGTGGCCGCCTGGAGGGCAAGGAGAAGATCATGCTGGAGGCATGGGTGCAGATGGCCTATTTCGAGCGCATCCTGCACCACGCCAACCGCCGGATGAAAGCCATGTCCCGCGGACAATATGAGCTTGTACGCCAGGTGGATGCGGAAAACCGCCGCTCCCAGACCGGCCTGGAGTTAAGCGTACGTGACTGGGCCAACGACACCGTCCGCAGCGCACGCAGCCTGTCCGGCGGCGAGGCCTTCCTGGCTTCCCTGTCCCTGGCGCTGGGCATGTCGGACGAAATTCAGGCACAGCAGGGCGGCATCGAGCTCGATACGCTCTTTGTGGACGAGGGTTTTGGTTCCCTGGACGAGGAGCTGCTCCGCGTTGCCATCGCGACCCTGCAAAGACTCAGCGAGGATCGCCGCCTGGTGGGCGTGATCTCCCATGTGGGTGAAATGCGGGAGAAGATCAGCAAGAAAATCGTTGTCCGCAAGGGCTCCGATGGCGCCAGCCATGCCCATTTGGAGGCATAATGCGTAATGTTACAAAAATTTCACACATTCTTCTGCAAAACATATTATTTTTGCGGAACAAAACAGGAGGTACGTCCGTTATATGGGTGAACAAAACCATTACGGCAAGGAGGATGCGGCGATGCAGCAGGCATTGGTTCAGCCGGGCGTGGCAGCGCCGGCCCGCCAGGTGGACAGCTCGCTCTATTTTGCAGAGCTTTATGAAAGCTACGCGACAGACGTGCTGCGCATGTGCTATTTCTACCTCGCAGACCATCAAAAAGCCGAGGACGTGTGCCAGGATGTGTTCGTACGCCTGATCACCACCAACCCTGAGCTTCAACCCGGCCGTGAAAAGGCATGGCTGCTGAAGGTTGCCATGAACCGCTGCCGTGACCTGTGGCGCGGCGCATGGCTCAAGCGCGTGGTGCTCGGCAGCCCGGCCTTCGAGCTCGTCCCTGCGCCGGATGAGTACGGCAAAATGGCGGATCAGGCGGAAATGATGGCCGCCATCAACCAGCTGCCCGCCATGTTCAAGGAGGTGATCCTCCTGCACTACTATCAGGGCTACGGCATCAACGAGATTGCCGACATGATGGAGCTGCCCGAGGGCACTATTTCTTCCCGCCTGAGCCGCGGGCGCAAAAAATTGGAAGCGATCCTGACGAAAGGAGGCGATGCCCGGTGAAGATGAATGAGAACCGAGCAAGCCAGTTGGAGTCCATGCTGAAAAACCTGCCCGAGGCAGCAGAGCAGGGGCTCTCCGGGCTGACAGCCGGGCCCGCACTGAAGGCGCGCATTCAGCTCGCCGCTGCGGAGCAGAAGCAGCCCCGCACCCGTATTTCCCCCATGAAGCTTGTCCGCAGCGTTTCCCTGGCGTGCTGCTGCGCGCTGCTGGCCCTGGGCGTATTTCAGGTGACCCGGACGAACCCCGCTATGCCTGATGTGGAGCAGCCCCTGCAGCCTGCAAGCCTCATCTCCTCCAGCACCCTGGGCAATGACAGCACCACCCAGGCCCCGGCACTCACCGGCGATCTGGGCAACAGCGGCCTGTACATCCGCTCCGGCCACAGCAACACGGACAGCATGTGGGCCCCCACCTCCGGCGGCTACTTCCCCATGGTGGGCGTGAACGGCAAGTACTACCGCATGCTCACCACGCCCCGCAATGCGGAAAGCCGCCTGCTTGGCAGCGCCATCGGCACGGTGAAGGAGTTCACCACCGAACCTTCCCTGTCCGGCACGGATACGGTGCTTTCCAACGCCGCCAGCCTGGGCGAAGCGATCTACGCCGTCAAGGGCATGGAGAACACTCTCGTTGCCGCCCGCGTGGATGGTCAGATGCGCCTCTTCCAGCGCGTCAGCTTCAACGGCAACGCCCTGCGCGGTCGCGAAAAGCTAGCGGACACCCTGCAGGTGAAGGAGCACGTCATCGCCATGGAGCTCACCGGCGTGGGCGCGATCACCGATCCCGCCGTGTGCAGCCGCCTGCTGGATACCCTCTTCGACTGCGCCTCCTATGACGGCAGCGGCAGCCTCTCCTCCCGCCAGTACCTCATTCTGGAATTGGACAACAACCTCGTTGTGCAGCTGGCTGTGAAGAACGACCGCGTCGCCGCCTGCGGCGTGTGGAGCTGCCCGGAGTTCTTCGAGGAGTTCGAGGCCCACTGCGACTGATTTTCCGCTCCTTCCGCCTGCACCCAGCAGGCGGATTTTTTCGCATATGTGAACCTTTCGCTTCTTCGGAGCGACTTTATAGGTGAAATGCATTTCAACCACGAAAGGAGGCCGGCGGATGACCGAGCTTGAAACGCTCCTCACCGGCAGCATGGACGTCCTGCGGCGCTGCATCCGCTTCCGCCTCACCAGCACCCACGACGCGGAGGACGTGATGCAGGAAACCCTGGCCGCCGCCTGCGCCGCAAATGCATATCCCCGTGACGCAGTCCGCTTCCGGGCGTGGCTGCTCACGATTGCGCGCAACAAAATCGCCGACTTCCTGCGCAAGAAGTACCGCCGCTGCGAGGTTCCGCTGGATTCCGCCGCGCCGCTGGGCATGATGCCCCGCACGCTTGCGCTTCCCTGGGGCGGTCTGGTGGAGGAGGTACTCAGCACTCTTTCGGATGGAGATCAGCAGCTGCTGCGCATGGTATACTGGCTGCGTCTGCCGCAGACGGAAATCGCCCGCAGGCTGTGTGTGCCCACAGGCACGGTCAAGAGCCGTCTCCACCACGCCCGTGAACGATTCCGCAGCGCCTGGCCCGAAAGCAAAGTGAAAGGAACACCCGATATGAAGAAGACGATCATGCCGGACAAAATCCCGGCTTACACCATCACCCTGAGTGACCAGCCGCCCTTCCCCTGCGTGTGGGAGGAGCTGATGGGCTGGTTCATCGTGCCCAGGCTTGGCGAAAAGCTCTCCTGGGCCATGTACGACGATCCCGATGGCCGCCGCACGGAGGCGGATGACCTGGAAGTCGTCGGCCGCGCGTCCGTCCACGATGTGGAGGGCGTGGAGATCCTCGTCCACACCCACGATCCCATGGACTGCAACGCCGTGGACGATTCCGGCTATGTGCAGCGCTCCTTCGTCGCCCAGCTGACGGACACCCACTGCCGCACCCTGGCCGAAACCCACACGGAAGCCGGCGTGAAGCGCACCTACACCTTCCTGGACGAGTACTTCCTGCAAAACTGGGGCTTCGGTGAGAACAACCGCGGCAACGAAACGCACCTGCGTCCCAAGGGCGACATCGTCCGCGAAGGCAATGTCATCCACACGGCGGACAAGGAATTCCTCCTGGACGTGGTGGGCCGCTATACCGTCACCATCGGCGGAAAAAGCTACGATACCATCTGCGTGATGGATGTGGAAACCTACTCGGACACCGTCAGCGAGCAATTCATCGACCGGAACGGCCGCACCATCCTCTGGCGACGCTTCAACCCCAACGACTGGCAAATCAGCCACTACGGCCGCCCCTGGACGGAGCTGTTGCCCGATTCAGAGCGCCTCACCGTCAACGGAAAGACCTTCGTGCACTGGTACGATTGCATCACATCCTATATCCTCTGATACACCAAGCGCCCCGGAGCTGAACCAACTGGTCTGCTCCGGGGCGTCTGCTTATGTTCTGTTTAGTCCTCGACCACCGAGCGGATCACCTTCACGCGACGGACCACGTCCGCGAACTCATCCGGCGTGATGGACTGCGCGCCATCG
>JBGVOA010000593.1:0-1606 GCA_045126095.1 Christensenellales bacterium
CTCCATCTGGGAGACAAAGGCTTACATCCGCTGGGTCATCCAGCAGTACCGCAACGGCGAACCCTCCTCCTGGTGCATTGTGGACAAGGCCAGCGGCCGCGTGGTGGGCACCATCGGCTTTATGAGCCATCATGCCGACAACGCCATGGTGGAGGTGGGGTACAGCCTGGCCCGCTCCCACTGGGGACGGGGCCTGATGACGGAAGCCCTGCAGGCCGTGCTGCGCGAGTGCTTCACGGTGCTGAAAATGCACCGTGTGGAGGCCCTGCACTTCACCTCCAACCCCGCCAGCGGACGGGTGATGGAAAAATGCGGCATGCAGCACGAGGGCACGCTGCGCCGCCGTGTCTACAACAAGGGCGCATTCCAGGATGTGGAGATGTGGGCAATTCTCCGCGCCGACTGGGAAAGTCAGAATTCCGCCCGATAGCACGAAAATAACGCCTCCCGCTCAGCCTTTGCAAGCTGAAAAGGAGGCGTTTATCGTCCGCCGTTCAGTCCTCGTACTGCTTCATCCGGCGGGCCAGCACCTCAGGCCGGGCCACGGAGTAGCCAAAGAAGCCCATGACCTCCGCCGTCCGCTGATACACGCCGTGGTTATAGGCCACCAGGCCCGCCTTCTCCAGGTGCAGGGAGCCGTCCGCCGCAAAGAGGTCGTCGCGCACCTGCACGCCCACCACTTCGCCGATGAACATGTCATGGCTGCCCAGCTCCAGCACCTGGCGCACCTTGCACGCCAGATAAGCCGGGCACTCCGCGATGGCAGGAGCATGCTCCATGCCGATGGCGGGCATGGGGGTCAGGCCGCACGCCTGCCACTTATCCCCATCTTTTCCGCTGCGCACACCGCAGAAGTCGACGGCCTTGCAGCGCTCCTGGTCCACCAGGTTCACCACGAATTCGCCGCTCTCCTTGATGATATGATGGCTGAAGCGGTTCTTGCGCACGCTGACGGACACCATCGGCGGGTCGCTGTTGACCGTGCCTGCCCAGGCAATGGTGATGATATTAGGCCGCGCGCCCTCCTCCTTGCCCGCACAGGAGACCATCACGGCGGGCACCGGGGCCAGCAGCGTGCAGGGATCAAAGGTACGGAAGCTGTTCATGCTTTGTCACTCCGTTCTTGTATATCTGTCGAAAATAGTGTACAATACCGTGTGAAGATTGTCAATCCCGGAGGTTTTGAACATGACTGCGCTTTTGCAGGTGCTTTCCCTCTTTCTGCTGATGCTCTGCGGCCTGGGCGCGATGCGCTTCCGCCTTTTGGACGACAAGGGGCTCAAGGGCCTGAACACCCTGGTGCTCTGGTTTGCCCAGCCCGCCATGATCGCCTTCAAGCTCCAGCAGGACGCTGACGCCCAATTGATCGCCGATCTGGCATGGGTCTTCGTCCTCACCTGCCTGACCATAGGCATTGCAGGCGCGATCTCCTTCGCCTGCTTCCTGAAGGAGCCGCCCCAGCGCCGGAGCGTGCTGACCAACCTGGCCATGGTGTCCAACTGCGGCTACATGGGCTATCCGGTGATCACCGCCGCCCTGGGCGAGGGCGCGCTGATCTATGCCGTGGTCTTCGTGGCCGCCTTCAACCTGATGGCCTGGACGCTGG
>JBGVOA010000594.1:0-3722 GCA_045126095.1 Christensenellales bacterium
TCAGGGCTTCACTGTCCGCGAGATCGGCGAAATGCTGGACATCCCGTATCAGACGGCGACAAGCCGGCTGCAATCGGCCCACAAAAAGCTGCGCATCGTATTGACTGACACCCGGAAAGGAGGCGCACCAAAGTGACACGAACCCATCAGGATATCCGCAACGCCATCGACACAACCCTCTCCGGTGCGTCCCACGACCCGACGCTTTTCAACCGCGTCGTGAACGCATCGAAAGGAGATACCCCCCCTGTGAAAAAGAAGCTGACGCTTTCCATGGCGCTCGTGCTGGTTCTCGTCCTGTTGACCGGCAGCGTCGCATTGGCTGCTGCCTATCGCGGCGTGAGCTGGTTCCTGACGGAGCAGGCCTGCGAGCCGCAGACGCTCGACCCCGATTACCTGATGAACACCCTGCAGCAGAACAACACCAGCCAGCGGCTGAACGCCCAGGTCGTGGACGCCTACTGGGACGGGAAGACCCTGTCTGTTGCCTACCGCATCAGCCCCGCCGACCCGGCACATATCATCGCCCTGCCCTGCGACACGCCCACCCACGAACACTACCGCTCCACAGCAAATGCCGATATCATGCTGACCATGCCTGAGTTCATCAACATCACCATCGGCAACAAGATCACCCGCCCGCTGGGTGACAGCACCAGCTGGGTCTACGAGGAGGATGGTGCGATCACCATCATGCACAGCTTCCCGCTGAACAGCATGAACGAATCCGTTGGCATCTCGCTGCCCATCAGCAACACCCTTGCAGCCGACGGCTCGGAGGAATCTGCGATGGTACACTGCACACTCCCTGCCATGGCCGACCCCGTTGCCGCCCACGAGCACGACTGGCTCCCCGCCACCTGCGTCAGCCCGATGACCTGCAAGACTTGTGGCCGCACCGAGGGCGGACTGGGCGAGCACAGCTTCCCGCCTACCTATTGCAACATCACCCGCACCTGCCCGGTCTGTACCTACACCTACCAAACCGGTCACGTAGCCAACCTGGAGACCCCCGGCACTTGCTATTGCGGCGAAATTCACCCATAAAAACCACGGGCGGCAAGCCATCCCGCAAAGGGAACGACTTACCGCCCGTTTCATTTATTCAGTTGACAGAATCAGCCGATGTACTCCTTGCCGCCCATGTACATGCGCAGCGCCGCAGGAATGCGCACGCGGCCGTCGGCCTCCAGGTTGTTCTCCAGGAAGGCGATCAGCATGCGGGGCGGGGCCACGCAGGTGTTGTTCAGGGTGTGGGCAAAGTACTTCTTGCCGTCGTCGCCCTTGACGCGAATCTGCAGACGGCGGGCCTGAGCGTCGCCCAGGTTGGAGCAGCTGCCCACCTCGAAGTACTTCTGCTGACGGGGGCTCCAGGCCTCCACGTCGATGGACTTGACCTTCAGGTCAGCCAGGTCGCCGGAGCAGCACTCCAGGGTGCGCACCGGGATGTCAAGGCTGCGGAAGAAGTCGACGGAGTTCTGCCAGAGCTTGTCGAACCACGCGGGGCTCTCCTCGGGCTTGCAGACCACGATCATCTCCTGCTTCTCAAACTGGTGGATGCGGTACACGCCGCGCTCCTCGATGCCGTGGGCGCCGACTTCCTTGCGGAAGCAGGGGCTGTAGGACGTGAGGGTCTGGGGCAGCTGCTTCTCCTCCAGGATGGTGTCGATGAACTTGCCGATCATGGAGTGCTCGGAGGTGCCGATCAGGTACAGATCCTCGCCCTCGATCTTGTACATCATGTTCTCCATCTCCGCGAAGGACATGACGCCCGTCACCACGTCGCCGTGGATCATGTAGGGCGGGATGACATAGGTGAAGCCGCGGTCGATCATGAAATCGCGGGCGTAGGACAGGATGGCGCTGTGCAGGCGCGCAATGTCGCCCATGAGGTAGTAGAAGCCGTTGCCGCTGGTCTTGCGGGCGGAGTCGAGGTCGATGCCGGAGAGCTTCTCCATGATCTCGACATGGTAGGGCACCTCGAAGTCAGGGGTGAAGGGCTCGCCGTAGCGCTGGACCTCGACGTTCTCGCTGTCGTCCTTGCCGATTGGCACAGAGGGATCGATGATGTTGGGGATGACCAGCATGCGCTTGCGGATCTCGGCCTGCAGCTCGTCCTCCTTGGCAGCCAGGCCCTCCAGGTCAGCCTTGAACTGGGCGACCTTCTCCTTCGCGGCCTCAGCGGCAGCGGCAGCAGCCTCGTCGCCCTTCTTGGCCTTGCCCATCAGGCCGCCGATCTCCTTGGAGGTCACCTTGATCTGATTGCGCAGGTTGTCCGCCTGCTGGATGGCAGCGCGGTATTCCTTGTCCATCTCGATGACTTCGTCCACGAGGGGGAGCTTCTGGTCCTGGAACTTCTTCTTGATGTTTTCGCGCACCACATCGGGGTTGGTACGCAGCAGATTGATGTCGAGCATGTGTTTATCCTCCTTGAATTTGTTGCAGCAATGAAAAAGGCCCCCGACCCACGCATATGGGACGAGAAGCTCGCGTTGCCACCCAATTTGCCCGCGAAACAACCATCGCGAGCCACCTTGAACGCGCTGTATCGGGCGACTCCCGGCTGACTCCTCGCCAGCACCCATCCGGAAATGGAAAGCACACTGCCGCCCGCTGACTTGCACCGTCCGTCAGCTCTCTTGAGGGCCTGCCAATGCGCCGTTTTCCGTCAAACGGGCTTATGTACAGGGGATATTATACAACGGTTTGCAGAGGATTGCAAGAGGTTTTTTCACGGAAAAGGAGGGGCCGAAGCCCCTCCCCCCATTGCTCACCGGCCGACAAACATCGCTGCCATCGTATCGACGTCCACCTGCCTGGTCATCACGTCGATCTGCACCTCCCTGTACGAAACGCGGCGATGCATATCTCTCAGGTCGAAATTCAGGTAGTTCACCTTCTGCGGCAGCTCACGCCGCATGTTCAGCGTGCAGTGCGTGTCGCTGGTGATCGCAATGGCGTTGTCCATCCCCGCCACCGTCACCACCTGCGCCGTCTGATCTTCGTTCACACCGATGTGATGCCCCGCAGGATCAGTGCCGTGGTGGAATCTCACATTTACCGCTAGGTAGTCCTCCGGATCGCCATTTCTGCGGAAGGACAGGCTGTAGGCGCTGACGAACGCGTCTTCCTCCGCCACCCGGTACCGCTCAACGCGGATGCCGTTCGCCAGCATCTCCGAGGAGGTCAGCACATATTCGCCGTCCCTGTGGCAGTCGTAGACCACCTGACAGTGGGCGAATTCGTATCCCTCAGGGATGAAGGCAGGCAGGGGCAGCTGCGGCGCCTCTGCCAGGAGTGCCAGGAATGCCTCGTAGGTGTCCGGATGCTTTTCCAGCCTGTTGCTCGTCGATGATTCGCCGCCGAACTGGTTCTTCTGCGTCACGCAGACGATCTCCATTTCCTGTGCCGACGAGACCAGCTCCTGCGCCAGCCGGAAGCTGCTCATGTCCACCGACATCTCCGGAGCTGCCGTCGGACGCAGCAGAACGCTCTGCTTCTCCTCCGGGATGATATCGCCATTCCAGTTCACATAGCCCCCAAACCAGCCGCTAGCCGCCGCTGCGGTCACCATGCAGGCCATCACCGCCAGCGCAATCACCAGCCCCAGTTTCCATTTCCGTTGCTTCACGTTTTTCTCTCCTTCCTCAGCCCGCGCCGCAACGCGCTGGTACAGGAAGGGATCGCCCTCGAGCGATATCAGGGTGTGGTCGATAGCCTGC
>JBGVOA010000595.1:0-5801 GCA_045126095.1 Christensenellales bacterium
CATGAAGTAGCGGGCGCCTGCCTTGTAGTACTTCTCCATCAGGCCCTCAGGGTCGAAGTTCTCCGCATGCCACAGGGCGCAGATGTCCTTGTAGCCGAATTTGGAGGGGTGACCGTAGTGGCGCAGGTGGTATTCATACTGCGCGGTGCCCTCAATGTACATGTTGCGGGCGTACCAGTCGCCGAACATGGGCACGCTTTGAGGGCCCCAGTGGCTCCAGATACCAAACTTGGCGTCGCGGAACCACTCCGGCGCGCTGTACTGCCGCAGGGAATCAAAAGTGGGGTCAAAATGCCGGCTCATCAGACTGCCTCCTTGTGCTGTTGTCAACGTTGTGCCGCTCGGTGGAGCATGGCGATGCCTACATCATATCACATTATGGACTGGTTGTCCATGCCGGATCAGTGCTTTCCCCGACTTCCCCACACAAATGCGCCGCGCAACAAAAACAAGCCATCTGCACGGCTTTGCACCATGCAGACGGCTTGTGTATCTTCCGTTGCTGACCGCTGCTGCGGGATCCGTATCCCAGCATCTCATATGGTCCGCTTTGCTGCAGAAGGTTCACCGCGCCCGTGCAAGCTGCTCCTGCAGCAGCGTTACCCAACGCTTGGCGTCCTTGCGGTTATAGGCATAGGTGGAGCTGATGGCCTGAAAGCGCACGCCGTCCTTCAGCGCCAGCGTGAAGTCGTAGGTCAGGCCGGAATCATGGATGATCACCCGATCAATGGCCTGCATGGGAATGAAGATATCCGGCGCCTGGTTCCATGCTCGGTTCTTGCTGATGCCGATTTTCCGCTCATAGTAGTGCATTGCCACGCCATCTGCCCGCAAGAACAGCATTCCACTTCTGCCATTGCTCTTCATGGCGTTGATGCCATGGGTCGCATCCGCCAGCACCACATTGCCCAGGGAGGCGAGCACCTGACTGGTTTGCACCGGCGCGGGGCATTGGGCAATCTCCCGGGGCCTCTCCTGGGGGACCTCCCGGGGAACCTCCCGCATCGACCTCTCCGGCGGCACTTGAGGCGTCGTTGGATGGCTGGGTTGCGGCAGAACAGGTGGTTCACTGTTTTGAGGCGCTCCGCAGCCTGCCATATCCCACAGGCTTACCAGCACAGCGCGGGCGTCCTCCTCCGTCAGTTCAGCAGCCCGCAGCACCCGCACCAGTCCCTGAAAAGTCGCTTCTGTCAAAGGCTGATTGGTTTCCAGCACGGCGTAGAATTCCCGCCCTGCACCCGCCGCAAAAGCTGCCGTCAGCGCCCGGCGCAGCTCAATTTCATCCGGCAGCACATCCGTCAGGCAGCGCACCAGCAGGCCATCTTCCGTCAACGTGCGCTTTGCGCCGAACTTGTCGTACACATAGCGCAGCGCCCGGCCTGCCGGAGTCGCTGCGGGGATCCTGTCCCTTTCACGGCCGCCGCACAGGGTGCAAACGCCGCCCACAGTCTGTCCGCCGCATTTCCAGCATTGCATAAAAAATCCTTCTTTCGTCTTCAGTTGACAAACAGCTCAGACCGGCTGGAATAATACCGCCAGCTGCCGATGCCCCACGCGCCCACAAACACCACCGGGCCTGCCGCCGCTCCGGAATCCAGGGGCGTGCCCGTCATGTTGGACATAAGGATGCTGGCCACCATGGTCACCACCGCATAGGCGATCACGGTGTACAGAAGCTTCTTGGGCGCGCCCTTCTTGAACTTCGCCAGCTGGAAGCGCACATACACAAACACCGCCGCCAGAGCACCATAGGCCAGGCAGCACACGCCATAGAAATCCACATAGGGGCCGCTGATGCAGTTCATCAGGCACACCGCCGCCCAGAACCACATCATGAAGTAGACCGTAAATTTGTGATAGCCCATCTTGTAATGGCTCTGGTCAGGCTGCACAGCCGCCTCCTGTTGGGGCGCAGGCTGGTTCTCAACCGTTTCCTGATGGGTGTAATAGGAGGCCGCGCTGGCCTGCTTGGGCTGTTCCTTCACCTCAAGCTTGGTACCGCAATTGGAACAATACAGCCCCTGGGACTCCTTACCGCACTTAGGACAATAGCTCATGTTGATTTCTCCTTTTCATTTTTCTTTACAGTATTTTGTTCAGCGCATTCAGCGCCTCCTGACAGCTGTCGCACCTGGCCTTCTGATAGGCCTTGTGAACAGCGCCCAGTGTTCTGCTCCAGGCGTCCAGCGCACCCGCCAGCGCCTTGATATCCGCCATGGCGCTGCCATCGAAAATGGCCTTGTACTGCGCCAGCTCTCCGGCCTTGTTTGTGCCCGTCAGCTGGTTGAGGACCTCCTGCATCTTCGCGCCGATCGCCCGCAGCTCGTCCGCCTTCTGCCCCATGCGGAAGGCCGCCTCGGCCACCGGAGCAAGCATGACTTCGTATTTCATTGCACACGCTCCTTACCGCATTGAGTCGATGGCATCCCTGGCCTTTTTCAATTCATCGCGCAGGCTGTTCAGCCCCTGACTGAGCTGCGCCTCGCCAATGCCGATGCAGCTTTGCTGCAGTTGGGTGATGATATCCAGCAGTTCATTCCGGATGCTGTTCACCTCGCCCTGAATGGACGCTTTGCTACTCGACCATGACATGTATCACCCTCCCATCCTGCCGTACTTGGCCGCCGTTTGCTCGGCGTTCTCCAGCTTTTCCACCATGCTGCACAGGGCCTTAGCTATCACGCTCATTCCCTCGGCAGCCTTGGCCATGTGAGCCCGGGCATTCTCCATGCGCTCCTTGTCGCCAGAAAGGTCGTCCACCACGCCGCCAGCCACGATTTCCAATGCGGACTCATTGCCGCGCTTGCCGTTGAATGCATTCCGCAGCCTGCCGCTCAGGCTTTCCGTTCTTTCCCGCAGCGCCCACAGACGGTCGACGCAGTCCAGCATTACCGTGGTATTCACGGCCATGTTGGCATATCCGTTGGCAATGGTGGCGCCCGTCTGCGAATAGGGGCTTTCGCCGATTCCCAGGTTCACATACAGAAAATCCTTCGCACCATCGTAGATGTTCACACCGGTGGACACATATTGCAGCAGCGTCTTCAGCAGCTCATCAAAGGTGATGAAGTCCACGCCCAGCAGCTCCATGGACTGCTTCACCAACTGTGTTGCCGGATTATCCGCGTCGACGGAAAACAGCCACATGACGATCAGATTGGCCGCCCCCAACGGGCCCTGCATGTTTTTGTTGGAAACGAGCTCCTGGGGCAGCGTGTTCAGGAAGGCCCGGCCTTCCGGCGTGCGGAACAGCACATCCTCCACCAGCGGCCCGGCATAGCCGATAAGCCGTATGATATCCTCCGCGCTGAGAGAATCCCCATTGAGCATTCCCATGGCAGTGCGCGCCACAAAGGCAAAGCTTTCGCTGTCCAGTTCAGCCGCAGCACGCTTGTACACGGCCTCCACAAAGCGGCTCAGTTCGCCCTGCTCCGTCGCCGTATTCAGCTCGGCTATGAAATGCCCCTCGCTGTTCACAAACATGTACTGCACCTGATGATCCTGCAGGAAGGCACTGCCGCCCGCATGGGTCATCCGGTGGTTGCCCTGGAGGTAGTAGGTCTGATCTTCCCGGGCCAGCCGCTCGCCCAGCACGTGCACATAGTCGTCGGAACCGCACACCAGGGTGATCTTGTCCCGCTGGGCAGCGTAGTCCCCATGCCGCTGCATGGACTCCATCGCTTCCTGGGAAAAGCCCTGGCCGTCCAGCGCCACACAGTTATCGATTACGCTCCGGTTCTCCGCAAACATGGTCACATACTGCGCTTTGTTGCCACCCTTGGAGTGGCCCGTGACCACCACATTGTAGCCCTCCTCAAAGCGGGAGGACATCATGTCAAAGTAATGGGCGGCGCTTTCCTGGGCGGGTGAGGACTCGTTCAGCATGCCTTCTGCATTGTCCGGCCACTCCTGCCAGCCGGCGCGGGTGCCGCAATAGGCCACGGTGTAGGTGTTGGTGGCGTCGTTGCGGGTGACCACAGCACCATTGGTCTCATCCATGTCCATGATGGTGATGTGGCGGAAGTTTTCGTCCTGCAGATAGGCTGAGCAGAGGATCTTCACCGAATTGTTGTCCCCGCCCGACTGCGCGTACAGCTCGCAAGCCCTCCTCATGTCGAATTGGCCATCGGGCATCAGGGAATTGATGCTCACCCGCTTGTTGCCCTCCACCGGAATCAGCTCCCGGTTAAGGCAATGTCGCAAAAAGCTTTCCAGCGAAACGCCCTCTGCGCCAACGCTTTGATCCCAACGCCCCGTTTCCGTCAGCAGCTCCATCAGGGCGGCGTCCGTCACCGCAGCGCGCTGCTGGTTCGTCATTACGTTCATCCGTATTCCTCCGGATCGGCCTGCTTATCCCAGCAGCTCTGCCAGGTTCGTGTTGATCTGCTGCGTCTGACTGTAGCTTTCCGCCACGTTCTTCGTCAAGAACTGCACATAGGCATCGATCATCTGCTGGTAGTTGCCGAAATACTTGCTGGCAAAGCCGTTGAATGCGCTGATGGTCGCCTCAGAGGCTGTCCCCGTCCAGCTGCCCTGGAGGCTTTCGATCTGTGTCTTGCTGCTGGTGAGGATCTCCGCCAGCTGGCCATTCAGGCTCTTGAGCGTGTTGGCGTAGCTCAGAATCTGCTCCGGAGTGATTTTCATCATTTCGCTCATTGCTCTTTTCTCCTTTCGTCACTTGCCCAGCTTGCGGGCTTCCTGGCTGTTGTGCGCAGACACCGTCTTGTAGTTCGCCTGCTGCTTTTTCAGCACTTCAGAAACCACATTCAGCTTTGCCACCATGGTCTTCAGGTCATTGTGGCAGCCCTGAATCTGCGCCAGGAAAACCTGCGCGTCAGCGCTCTGATACGCGCCGCCCACCTCCTGGGCGGTCTGCATCAGCTTGTTTGCAATGCTCTCATACTCCTGCGCATTAGCGAGGATCTGCGCCGCCACCCTTCCCAGGGCATCCGTGTTCACCGTAAACTGTCCGGACATCGCTGTTTCCTCCTTGTTATTCTTCGAGCATACAAATACTTCCATTTGCCCTTTCAGGTCTTTTGCCAGTCATCTGCAGGATCCGCTTCCTGCATCCATCGGTGCAATTCATGGGACTCGCTTGCAAGCAGCTTCGACATTTCCATCATCTCCATGCTGATCATGTCGACATATTGCCATGCTGCCTGGTTGCCCCGTTGCTGAACAGCTACATCGCAAACTCTGCCCAATTCGCGAAGCTTTTCGATACCTTGCTGCGCTTCGCAAATCGTGTGGGCAACACGATCCCACAGCATTGTCAGATCAACCCGCGAACAACCGCGATCTGATATCACATTCCCGCCTCCGTTCCTGCTTGATCACACCAGCATCAGCTTGCTCCCGGCAATCACCCCCGCCTCGGCCACCGTGGCCTTGCTGGGCAGGCGCATACCGGTATCGCGCCAGCACAGGAAGCTTCTTCTTCCCGGCTGATAAAGCCCATCCGTCAGCGAGGCCAGCGCCTCCCCCGTAAGCTGGGCAGCTGCATACACATTCAGCCCCCGTGGCAGACGCACCTCATAGCTGCGCAGGGCGCAGGGCAGGTAGACCTCTACCAACACGCCGTCCTTGATCATTCCTGCTCCACCCCCTCGGCTGCAAAGCGTATCCGCTGCGCCTTGCCATTGGTCACCACATAGCCCCAGGGGAAAGCCTGCTGCCCTGGCGCCACGCCGCTTTTCGCCTTCAATATGGAGAAGCCGTTCAGGCCGCTGCCCAGCCACAGACCATTATCCTGGTTAAGCTGCGATGCATACCAGCCCTGTATCGTTAGCCCCGACATT
>JBGVOA010000596.1:0-3274 GCA_045126095.1 Christensenellales bacterium
CCACTGGCGCGTTGGTCAGCTCAATGGCGCCGCCGGTGATCGCCCCTGCGCACAGCAGCGTTCCGGCGACAATGCGGTCAGGCATGGGAGCATAATTCGCCCCGTGCAGGTGCTTCACGCCCTCGACCACAATGGTTGCGCTTCCTGCACCATGAACTTTACCGCCCATCGCGCCGATGAAGCGGGCGAGATCGACGATTTCAGGCTCCCGGGCTGCATTGTGGATGGTTGTCGTACCATCCAGGCTGACCGCCGCCATAATGACGTTCTCCGTCGCGCCGACAGAGGGATAATCCAGATGTACTTCCCCCGCATGCATGTTGCTGCCATCGCAGCGTATGACGCCGCCTTCCTCGCGCACGTCCACCCCCAGGGCTCGCAGGCCCGACAGGTGCAGATCAATAGGCCGCAGCCCGATCTCACAGCCGCCGGGATATGTAACCGTCGCCTTCCTGAAACGGGACAGGATCGGCCCGAGCAGGAAGATCGACGAGCGGATCTGCTTGGACAGCCCGTCGGGCATTTCTGAGCAGCACATGCTGCGGCCGGAAATGACCATGTCGCGTCCTTCCCGCTTCACGCCGCAGCCCAGCATCCCCAGGATGTCCGCCATGCGGTGCACATCGGTGATGTCCGGCATGCCCTTGAGGCACACCTCGTCCTCCGTCAGCACGCAGGCCGCAAGGATGGGCAGCGCCGCATTCTTCGCGCCGTCCACCCGCCATTGGCCGGATATTCTTCTTCCGCCTCTGACCAGCAACGATTCCATCCCATCGCCCTCCTCTGCCTGGCATGCTTCAACATATGTCGCATCAGGCTGCGGAGTGCGCGGGGGAAAGGGAATTCCGGCGGCTTCTGGAAGTCCCTTACCAATCAGAACGAATCATCACGCGTCTATCTTCCCCGCCGTGCGGGAAATATTCATCAGCACCCCCACCGCCGCCATGGTGATGGAGACGCTCGTGCCGCCCGCCGAAAAGAAGGGCAGCGGAAGCCCAGTGGTGGGCAGGATGCCGATCACCACGCCCATGTTGAGGAATGCCTGCACGGTGATGGAGGCCGTGATGCCCGCCGCCAGCAGCGCGCCGAAGGTATCCCGGCACCTGACGGCAATGCGGAAGCCCGCCACCATCAGCGCCACAAACAGCGCAATCACCGCGCAGCAGCCCAGGAGACCGAAATCCTCGCCGACGATGGCGAAGATGAAATCGCTCTCCGGGTACGGAAGGTAGGCGTACTTCTGCCGCCCCTGCCCCAGGCCCATGCCGAAGATTCCGCCGGAGCCGAAGGCAATGAGGGACTGCGAGAGCTGATATCCCTCGTCGGACATCATCGCAAAGGGGTTCATGAAGGACATGAGCCGCCGCCTGCGGTAGGGCTCCGACCAGGCGTAGTATCCGCCCACGCACACGCCGCCCACCAGCATCAGCAGGATGTGCCGCCACTTCGCGCCCGCCATGATGATGAGGATGAGGGCGACGATCATGATGGAGCCTGCGGTGGACAGGTTTGGCTGCTCCAGGATGAGCAGGAAGGCAATGCCGGGGACAACGAGGATGGGTACGAGGCCCTTCCACAGGAATTTGACCCGGTGACCGGCCCGGCTGAGCACCGTCGCCATATACAGCACGATGGCGAACTTCGCCAATTCTGAGGGCTGGAATGACACCCCCGCCAGCACCAGCCACCGACGCGAGCCGTTGATGTACACGCCAACGCCCGGGATGATGACCAGCACCAGCAGCACCGCCGAAATCACCAGGCCCGTCGTCACCACCCAGCCCTGCCGCCAGAAGCGGTACGGGATGCGGCTGGTCACAATACAGGCTGCGGTTCCCAGGCCCACGCCCACCAGCTGCCGGTACACCTCAGCCAGCGGGCTGCCCTTGTCCTGCGCGGTGTAGTAGGTGGCAGAAAACAGAACCAGCAACCCTGCGGAAAGCAGCATGATGAGCAGAACCACCAGCGTGCCGTCCACAGGATTGCGTTTGCGCGTAAGTACTCTCAGGAATCTCTTTGGTGCGCTGTCATGTCGCTGCATTTCAAGCGCCTTTCAGAGAGGGATTCGTTGGGGATCACACCAGGGCGTGCACAAGCTCCTTGAAGATGCGGCCGCGGGCCTCATAGTCCGGGAACATATCGAAGGAGGCGCAGGCCGGGGACAAAAGCACGTTCCAGCCCTCCGAGGCCAGCGTGCGGCACTGGTCGATGGCATTCGCCAGCGAGTCCGCCCGGTGGACGTTGGCAAAGCCGCCCTCGATGCACTGGCGCTCGATCTGATCCGCCGTCACGCCGATCAGCACCGCCTCGCGGATGAAGGGGCTGGCGACCATCTCCGCCACCATGGGGGCGAAGTCGCTGTGCTTGTCGTAGCCGCCCAGGATAATGGCTGTAGGGCGGTCCATGGTCTGCACCGCCTTGATGGTGGAGTCCACATTGGTGCCCTTGGAGTCGTTGATGTAGCGCACACCCTCCAGCTCGCGGACGAACTCGATGCGGTGCTCCACGCCCCGGAAGGTGCGCAGCGTGTGAGCGATGACCTCCGCGCTCACGCCGCAGGCCGTGGCCATGCAGGCCGCGCAGAGGGCATTCTCGAGGTTGTGCGGGCCGGGGATGAACACATCCTTCGCCGGGCAGATCTCGCGCTCCTCGCCCCGGAAGCGGGTGACGATCACGCCGTCCCGGACGAACGCGCCCTGCTCCACCTCTCCCTTGCGGGAGAAGGTCAGCACTTTCGCCTTGACCATCCCGATGTAGGGCGTGAGCGCCGGGTCGTCCGCATTGAAGACAGCCACGTCGTCTGCGGTCATTTGGGCGAACATGCGCATTTTTGTCAGCGCGTAGTTCTCCATCGTGCCGTGACGGTTGAGGTGATCCTCGGTGAGGTTAGTGAAGGCCGCGCAGCGCGGGTGGAAGGTCTCCGCCGTTTCCATCTGGAAGGAGCTGACCTCGCAGACAAACATGTCGGTCTCAACGCTATCAATGCACGCAGCAGAGTAGGGGTAGCCGATGTTGCCCACCACATGGGTGGTGCGCCCGGCGTTGCGGAAGATCTCGCCCAGCAATGTCACGGTCGTGGTCTTGCCGTTGGTGCCGGTGATGGCCACCATTTCGCCGGAGGACAGCTGATGGGCCATCTCCAGCTCGCCGGTGACGTAAATGCCCATTTCCTTCGCCTTCACGACGAAGGGGGCCGTATCCGGGACGCCGGGACTGATGACCATGCAGTCGATGCCGCTGAGGCACTCCCCTGCCGGACAGCCCAGCTTGTATT
>JBGVOA010000597.1:0-3658 GCA_045126095.1 Christensenellales bacterium
CACTCTCTCCCGCGCTGCTGGCAGACGAGCGCATCGGCATACCCACGGGCTGCGACCGCGCCTATGCCCTCTGGGCGCTCGTCCCCTGGATGATCGCCAGCTTCACGGACGGCGACGTCTCCTTCGATGACGTGGCGACCCTCCGCCCGGACGGCGCGCACGACCTCATCCAGGCAGCCGTCACCCCGCCCGGCGTGCCCCAGCCCGCGCTGGCTGCCAGGCTGGAGCAGGTCAGCGGCCCCTGCTGGAACACCCGCAACGGCCTGTCCCTCTGGCAGATGGACACCTGCTGGTCGGACAAACGCATCAGCGAGCTGTTCCAGGTGACGGAGTCACGGATCATCTCGCTCCTGCAGCGGCTGTTTGTCCGCCACGAGCAGCTGACCGAGGAGGAATCCGGCCTGCTGGTTGAGCGCGGTGTGCTGCGCCTATGGAGCGGCCCTTCCGGCGACCGCCGTGCAACAATGCAGGCCGTGTGGCTTGATGGCAAGGCAATCCGCAAGCAGCTGACCACCTTGGCCCGCAGCGTCTACGCCGCCAACGAGGACGCCCTGTCTGCTCTGCGCGCGCCCCTTGAAGCCGCGCTCCTGGAGGATACGCCCGCCCCTTTGCAGCCGCTGCGCAGATACTCCCTGCAGGGGCTGTTCCACTCGCACCAGTTCATTGTGCACTGCCTGGAGCATCTTGTGCAAACGGGACTGCTCCCTCTGCCGACGGAAGCAGCGCGGCGCTCCCTGCATACCATCGTCCTCAGCGACTGACAAAAACGGCTGCCCCGGGCCATGCGTCCGGAGCAGCCGATTCTTATATGGCGCGCGTTACAGCTCCACCTCGCTGGCCGCGTTGTCAGCGGTGGAAAAGCCATCCGCCTCGGCCATGTACTGGTCAAAGTCCGCGCACAGCAGCGCCGCGTAGGCCCCGCCCAGCCTGTGGAGCTCCCGCGCGATCAACCCTGCAAAGGCCAGCGCGCCGGCAGGCTGCAGGTGGGTGTTGTCCCTCTGCCCGCTGGGAAAATGCGGGTAGATGCCCGCCGGAAGGTTCATGTAGAAGGTCGTCCGGGCCGCTTCGCCCGTCTGCTGCACAAGGGCCTCGGAGAGGGCCGTGAGGTCGATCACCGCCACACCCAGGCGCGCGCCGCATTCCCGCACCGCCTCCGCCCAGCGGACGTGGCGGTACTCCTCCGTTGCGTCCCCCAGATGAAAGCGGGTGACAGGCGTGATGAACACCGGCGTTGCACCCTTGCTGCGGGCCAGGTTCGCAAACTTCTCCAGGTTCTCCTGAAAGGCGCCGTCCGGGGCGGCATAGCGGGACGGATCGGCGATTTTTTCATCGTTGTGACCAAACTGCACAAAGAGAAAATCCCCGTGCGCAAGTCGCTCGCAGATGGGCGTCATGCGGCCTTCATCAATGAAGGACTTGGTCGACCGGCCATTTTCCGCATGGTTCTCCACCCGCACATTCGCCCGGTTGATGTAGCGCGTGAAGGCCTGGCCAATGCCCGTCTGCGGGAAGGTAACGATGGAATTCTGCTTGACGGTAGAATCCCCCGCCCAGAAAATCGTGATCATGCTGCATTCCTCTTTTCATAGAAGCAGCGCCGCATCCGCCCTTTTGGACGCAATGCAGCGCCGTATCCCTCATTTCGCCCGATACATACCCTTTTCAGGCATTTCGCCCACAACATACCCCAATTATTCAAAGGGATACTTCATGCCCCACTGGGCACGCAGATCGTCCATCTGGCGCATGATGGTCAGCGTTTCGCTATGAGGCATCTCCTCAGGCTCCAGGCGACCCAGGGGAATATCCCGCAGGCAGGCCTCTACCTCGTACTCATAGCCGGTGATCTGCGCAGGCACGTCAATGTGCATGCGGGGATGAATGCGCTCGTCCTTATCGAACACCTCAATGAAAGCCGGATTGTTCACGTTATCGACCGTGATATAGCCGCGGCTGCCGTACACCACGCAGCGGCGGTCGCTGTTGAAGGCCGCCGAGGCCATCAGCATCGCCGTTCGGCCGTTTGCATAGCGGATGGTGATGTTCTCTGTGCGATCCACACCCGTGGGCAGCATCTCCACATGGCTCTCCATGGACGCAATGTTGTTGCCGAAAACCATGGAGGCGAAGTTCAGCGGATACACGCCCACGTCCAGCAGTGCACCGCCGGCCAGCTCCGGCAGACGGATGCGCTCGATCTGCTCGATGGTGTAGCAGAGGTTCGCCGTCAACAGGTACGGCTCACCGATCTCCCCAGCGGCGATCAGGTCGTCCACAATCTTCCGGGCAGGCATGTAGCGCGTCCAGATGGCCTCGGCGACGTACACGCCCTTTTCCTTCGCCAGGGCCAGCACATCTTCCGCTTGGGCAGCATTGGCGGTGAAGGACTTCTCGCACAGGATGGCCTTGCCCGCCAGGATGCACTGCTTCATCTGCTCGCCATGGTGGCTGTGAGGCGTAGCGACGTATACCAGTTCCACAGCCGGATCAGCCAGCATCGCCTCGTAGCTGCCATAAGCGCGCTTCACACCCTGCTCACGGGCGAAGCGGACGGCCTTGTCGATATCGCGGGAAGCCACAGCGTACAGTTCCACCGGGCGACCAGCGGCCTTCATTCCCCGCAGGGTTGCGCACATGCTGCGGGCAATGCCACCCGCGCCAAGGATTCCGATCTTCATAAGTGTCCTCCGTTTCAGGTATGTTTGGGGCATTCTGGTAGGTTTCGGGCAATCACTCAAAGGGATACTTCACGCGCCAGATGGCCCGAAGCGCATCGGTCTGCCGGAGCATCATCAACGTCTGCCGGTGTGGCATCTCGCAGGGCTCCAGGTTCCCCTGCTCCAGATCGCGCAGGCAGGCCTCGATCTCGTATTCGTAGCCCGTGATCTGCGGCGGAACGCCCACGATCCTTTGGGGGATGTGGCGTTCGTCCCGGTCGTAGATCTCGATCCGGTGCGGATTGTTGACGTTGTCCACAATCATGAAGCCCTTCGTGCCGTAGACGACCGCGCGCCTGTCAGAGTTGAAGGCCGTGGAGGCCATCAGCTGGGCCATGCGCCCGCCGCTGTACTTGAGGGTGATGGTCTCCGTCCTGTCCACGCCGGTTTCCATCAGCTCGACCGTGCTGTTGATGCGCACGATATCGTCCCCGAAGACCATGGAGGCAAAGTTGAGCGGGTAAATACCCACGTCCAGCAGCGCGCCGCCGGCCAGCGCCGGATCGGTGATGCGTGCCTTGTGCTCGATGGAGTAGCACAGGTTGGAGTAGAGCATGCAGGGCTCACCGATCTCGTCCGCCGCAAGCAGGTCGTTGATGATGCGGCGCGAGGGCATGTAGCGCGGCCAGAGGGCGTCCGCCACATACACGCGTTTTTCCGCAGCCAGCGCCAGCACCTCCTGGGCCTGGGCGTGGTTCGGGGTGAACATCTTCTCGCACAGCACAGGCTTGCCGTGGTTGATGCACAGCTTCATCTGCTCTGCATGATGGCTGTGAGGCGTTGCGATATACACCAGGTCGACCGCAGGGTCGTCCACCAGCTGCTCGTAGGAGCCGTACGCGTGGCTGACATCCTCCTCTTTTGCAAAGGCCTGGGCGCGCGACAGATCGCGGGACGCCACCGCATAGAGCTCCACCGGCCAGCCCTGGGCGGCCATTCCG